>CAYSOI010000034.1:0-18536 GCA_964432425.1 uncultured Opitutales bacterium
ACCGCAAAAACTATCACTCATCATGATCCTTCTTCTCGGTGCCACAGGCTACGTAGGCCAAGCCTTTCAACAATACCTGCAACAGAGTGACTTGGCTCATACAGCTCTGTCCAGGTCACAGGTGGATTACACAAATCCACAGCAATTGAGGGATTACCTGAAATCAGAAAACGTCACCTTCCTCATCAACGCAGCCGGTTATACGGGAAAACCCAATGTAGATGCCTGCGAAATTCACAAAACCGAATGCCTGGAAGGCAATGCCACCTTTCCCGGCCATCTCAGAGAAATCTGTGAAGAAAGAAAACTGCCCTGGGGGCATGTATCCAGCGGATGCATCTACACAGGGAAAAATCCGGACGGTTCGGGGTTTTCTGAAACCGATCCCCCAAACTTCTCCTTCCGACAAAACAATTGCTCCTGGTACAGCGGCACCAAAGCCCTTGGAGAAGAAATCCTGGAAGGTGCGGAAAACTGCTACATCTGGAGACTCCGCATCCCTTTTGACAATAGAGATAACCCACGGAACTATCTCACCAAACTCCTACGGTATGAAAGATTACTGGACGCAGAAAACTCAGTCTCCCAGCTCCATGAATTTGTCTCAGTATCCTACCAAACCTGGGCTCGAAAATTGGAACCCGGGATCTACAACATCACTAATCCCGGAAGCATCACCACCACAAAAGTCACTCAATGGATTGCAGAAAGTGGCATCGCTCCGGGACAAACCTTTCAATTCTTTGAGAACGAAGAGGCATTTTTAAAAATAGCCGCCAAAACGCCCAGATCCAACTGTGTACTGGACACAAAAAAGATTGAAGCGACTGGCATTGAAATCACTCCAGTTGAGCAAGCCATCAAACAGGCCCTGGCAAGCTGGCAACCCGAATCCTGACCACCGCCTCCACCAAACCAAGAACTAGAAAACAAAAATACCAAGAACCCCAAAAACATGTCCCATCAAAACCTACTGATCACTGGCGGCTGTGGCTTTATTGGCTCCAACTTCATTCGCACACTCCTGGAAAAGCCAAACCCACCCACAACGGTTCTCAATTTAGACAAGCTCACCTACGCAGGGAACCCTCAAAACCTGGAAGACATGGCGAGCCACCCAGCCTACATCTTTATTCAAGGAGACATTACAGATGGGGAGTTGGTCTCCAACCTGCTTTTGCAACACAAGATTGATGCCATTATCAACTTCGCTGCCGAAAGCCACGTAGACCGCTCAATTGAATCACCTGAACCTTTTCTCGAAACCAATACTCTCGGCACCCTACGTCTACTGGAAGCCGCCAGGCATTATCACAAAAGCCTCCCCATTGAACGGGCTCAAATCTTTCGCTTTCTTCAAGTCTCCACCGATGAAGTGTATGGCACACTCGAACCTGAAGATCCCGCCTTCTCCGAAACCACACCCTTTGCTCCCAACAGTCCCTACGCCGCAACTAAAGCTTCCAGTGACCATTTGGTTAGAGCCTATCAACACACCTACCATCTACCCACCCTAACGACAAACTGCTCTAACAATTACGGTCCCTTCCAATTCCCCGAAAAACTACTTCCACTAATGATTTTGAACGCCCTCGAAGGCAAAGATCTCCCAATTTATGGCGACGGCATGAACATTCGGGATTGGCTCTATGTTGAAGATCACTGCCGCGCCATTACAACCGTTTTAGAAAATGGATTGACCGGCGAAACCTACAACATCGGAGGCCACTGTGAAAAAACAAACATCAGTATCGTTGACACAATTTGTGAGATACTTGACCGACTCCGCCCACGGGAAGACGGAAAATCCTACAAAGATCAAAAAACATTTGTGACAGACAGACCTGGCCACGACCGCCGCTATGCGATCAATTGCTCCAAGATCGAAAATACACTCGGCTGGAGACCCCTGGAGACTTTCGACACCGGTTTGGAAAAAACCATCCACTGGTATCTCGAGAACCGCGAATGGTGTTCCCAAATTAATGAAAAGAAATATCAGCGACAAAGATTAGGGCTGAAATAATTCATCACTTATCACCACCTACCCCACCCCCTTTCATAATCATTTAAGTCTCAACGGCTTAAGCCCTAACCCCACGTATCGATCATGCAAAAACCGCGTAAAGGTATCATCCTGGCTGGAGGCTCAGGAACAAGACTACACCCCCTCACTCTGGCCGTGAGTAAACAACTCATGCCAGTATACAATAAGCCGATGATTTATTATCCACTTTCTGTGCTTATGCTGGCAGGCATGAAAGAGATATTAATCATCTCAACACCACATGATCTCCCTATGTTTAAAAAACTACTGGGAGATGGAAATAACCTTGGGATGAAATTCGATTATGCCGAACAACCAAAACCGGAAGGGCTTGCTCAGGCACTTATTATTGCAGAATCATTTCTAGATGGATCTCCTTCTGCATTGATTCTTGGAGACAACCTGTTTTATGGGCACAACTTTACAGAATCTATCATAACTGCAAATAACCGTCGTAATGGAGCTACCATATTTGGCTACCAAGTATCCAACCCTACCGCCTACGGAGTTGTCGAAATGAACAATGAAGGAAAAGCGATCTCCCTGGAAGAAAAGCCAGCTCTTCCTAAATCGAATTATGCGATTCCTGGAATCTACTTTTATGATGAACATGCATCTCAGTATGCCAAAAACCAAAAACCCTCCCAACGAGGTGAATTGGAAATTACAGACTTGAACCGAACTTATCTGGATAGCAATAACCTTTATGTTGAACTACTTGGGCGTGGCACTGCATGGCTAGACACAGGGACTCACGAAAGCTTAATGGATGCAGCAAAGTTTGTAGAAGTTATCGAAAAAAGGCAGGGTCTCCAGATCGGATGCATCGAAGAAATCGCTTACAGAAACAAATGGATCACACAAAGTGAACTCAAAGGCAACCTAGACCGACTAGGGAAATCAAACTATCGAGAATATCTCGAAAACATCACAAATTTCAAAAAAACATAACTCTAACATACCAAACATAAAAAAAGCCTCATGAATTTTAAAAGGATCAAGGAACAGCAAACCACACACACCTGAATAGCCTCACAAAACTAACCTCATCCCATCCCAAGCAAACCCCACCCCCTCTGGCAAACTTACTGAATCTCGTTCATGATCAACTTCGCAGCACATGTGCACAAACCAAGTCTGACCTCCACTGATTTCACGAGCAACACTCAAGGCTTCATCTATGCTCATGTGGGAAAAATGCTCCCTATGCCGAAGTGCGTCTAACACAACAATATCGGCACCTGTTGCCATCTTCATTGCGGGACTTGGAACGGACTTGCAGTCTATGTAGTAAACCAACTTCTTTCCACTACCCTCTTCCTCAAATACTAGCCCTAGTACGAAGAAGTTACCATGAGGAAGAATAGTTTTGTAGACTTTCCCTCCAGGAAGAACCAGACAGTCAGGCATAGGGTGTAATTTAAATGCAGGATAATTCCCTTCAGCTTTATCTCGTATTGCATATGGGAATATATCACGAACCCTATTGAGATCACATTCCTGACTATATACCGGAATTGCTTCACCATTTCGCATTCTACAAAACCTGCGAAGGTCATCCATACCAATAATATGATCTGAGTGGCTATGCGTTAAAATAAAACTATCGATTTTCTTAATATCATTATGGATGCATTGCAGGCGAAATTCAGGTCCTGCATCGACTTGTATATGATGATCATTCATCACAACATGAATTGACGTACGAGTCCTCCAATTCTTTTTATTATGAACATCAAGCTGAACACTTTCAGGCTGTAGAATTGTTGGCACACCCTCCGAGGTGCCAGTACCTAAAAAGGTGACTTCCATTTTACTCTACCTTCTAATCTTTCGATATTAGTGATGTTATAACTGTATTCATAACACTCACTAAATTTAAACTTGATAAAGACCTTTGGCCATAGATTCCCAGGAAAACCCAGCTGCAAATGCCTTCGCCTGCTCCCCCATTTTCTTCCGAATTTCCTCATCAAAAAGGAGCTTTTGCAGGGCCGCCGTCAGGGCAGCAACCTCATATGTACGACAGAGAATTCCAGAAGTTCCATCCGAGATGGCTTCATCCACACCTCCGATCTTATGTCCAATGCAGGGTGCTCCCCTCTGAGCAGCTTCCAAGTATACCAACCCAAATCCCTCAACACTCTTACGATAAGGCACACTCGTCATAACAAAGACATCTGCCCTCTCGTAAAGTGCAGGCAAATTCCCGTCCTCAACATCCCCCCAAAAGCGTACAGGTACATCCATTCTGCCTGCATGCTCACGCAGCCTGCGATTATAGTCACGATTCACAACCGGCCCAACAATCCAGTATTCGATGTTTTTGCGTAGATCTCCAGGTAATGAGGCCAAGGCAGATAGGCAAACATGCTGCCCCTTCCTCGGGTGAATACGGGCAACCGTAAGGCAGATTTTTTTTCCTGTAGTATCCGGGATATCCAGTGGCTGCGTAAGTTTAGAGTCCAGGCTTCTACCTGCTCCGGGTAACACAGTGATCTTATTCTTGCTGACTGGAAAATGCTTCAGGAGCAATTGCTCAGTTGCATACGAGAGCACATGTACTTTTGAGGCTCTCTTAATCAGTTTGGATAATAAGAATTCCCCCAACGGAAATTTGGAATAATTCAAAATCTCCGAACCATGAAAAGTCAGAATCAGGTTTTTTACTTTCCGCAAAGCACCTGTTAACTGGCCATACATACATGCCCGAATGGGTCCTGCTTCAACCAAGTGTACCACAGAGTTAGACAAATCACCCCGCAAGGACTTCAGTTTTTTGAGAGTTTTAGCACAATCCGCCCAGCCCAGTGTTCCTTGATTGGGAATGGCCCCCAGTGAATAAGGAAGCTTTTGTTTCTCGGCTAATACTGCCCTGGGAGCCCAGACAAAAACTTGATGCCCCAAATTACAAGCCGCACGGGCAACCTCCTCTGCAACCACTCCAGCTCCCCCCCTTTTAGGGTAAAACTCATGTGTAAAAATATGGATCTTTTTCATGTATATTGAAGCAAGGAGTAGACATAGGAAATGAAATCTCTAGTCTTGTTTATCTGGTTATGCGTTCCCTCCGAGATTCACAAGAATGAAAGTACTGGTTATTCAGGATTACCTCCGTTGTGGAGGTACGGAAATCCAGTCTATTGCTCTCGCCGAAGGCTTCCTCCAGTATGGCTGGGAAAGCTCCCTTTTAACTTTTCGTCCTGGAGGCTCCCTTGCACACGTTGCCATGGAGAAGGGATTCATGTGGAACTACCTCCAGAAACTGATCGACTTGAAACTGAATTGGTATGCCCCTGGTTTAGTGAAGTATATTCATAAACTAGCCCCTGATTTGCTTTTATTAATGGGTCGAGAAGCCAATTCGAAAGCAAGCCTGCTCCGAAAGCACTTTCCTCAACTGCCAATCATTGGCACATTTCGTACCGGAAGAACAGTTCCTGATCGCTATAGCAAATCTCTGTCTGTGTGCAATCATGTGGTTGCCAACAGTGCATGGGCTGCCGAGAAAGTGAGAAAGCTTGGAGTCGTTGAGCAAGATCGGCTATCTGTCATTCTCAATGGAGTAATTCATCCATTCAATCACTCTAATAGAGATAAGCTCCGGGCTGAAGTCAGGGCTGGACGCAATCTCTCTGACACAACCGCATTCCTCATGGTTGCTTCATTTAGAAAAGGTAAAAATCATACTGAACTATTCCGCATATTTAAAAACTTTCCTGGGAAATGGGAGCTTTGGTTAGTGGGTGAGGGTCCGGATAAAAGGGCCTTTTTGAAAACATTGAATAATTTTAAATTTCGGGACCAAGTGAAGGACTTCGGTCAAATATCAAAGTTAGAGTCGCTTTATTTTGCTGCGGATGTTGGGATTTTACCTTCGAGAGAAGAATCTCTACCAAACTTTCTGATCGAATGCCAAATGAGCGGGCTACCTGTTATTGCTTACGATTGTGCAGGAGTTGGAGAAACTTTTGATGATCAGAAAACTGGAATCCTCATCCGTCAGGGAGACACAGAGGGTTTTCGTGACCAATTACTCAATCTCATGGAAGATGAGAATTTAAGGTCAAAGATGAGCAAGGAAGCCAGGGCTTGGGCTGTCGAACGATTCGACCCTAAGAAAAGACTGCAGGATTGGGTTAATTTAATCGAGTCTGTGATCAATTAAAATAACTCCATCTGTCCATCGCCAGCGGCTCCAGGCATTCCAATCAGTTTCCAGGCTTTATCAGTAAGCACTCGTCCTTGAGGAGTCCTTTGCAAATAACCTTCTTTGATCAAAAAAGGTTCATACACTTCCTCAAGCGTATGCTCCTCTTCTCCAACAGCAACAGCGATGGTCCCTAGCCCGACAGGTCCTCCTCGATAATTTTCTGCCATGAGTCGCAGGATCTTTTTATCCATTTCATCAAGCCCAAAGGAATCAATCTCCAGTAGCTCCAAGGCCGCTGAAGCCATATCCTGAGTAATCCTACCTTCCCCTCTTTGCTGGGCATAATCCCGAGCAAAATTTACCAGATTATTAGAGATTCTGGGTGTCCCTCGGGCTCTTCCTGCAATTTCCTGGGCACCTTCCTCATCCACATCGACTTCCAACAAGTTACATGTTCTCAGAATGATGCCCACCATATCTTCAACTGAGTAGTAATCCAAACGAGCCTGCAAGGTGAAGCGAGTCCGCAACGGGGCGGTAAGTAGTCCTGCCCGAGTCGTGGCACCAACAAGTGTAAAGCGGGGAATGTTCAGCCTCACACTACGGGCATTAGGCCCCTGATCGATCATGATATCGATTTTAAAATCCTCCATGGCGGAATAGAGATACTCTTCAACCGTCTTGGGCATGCGGTGAATTTCGTCAACAAAGAGAATATCAGCCTGCTCCAAATTTGTTAAAAGGCCGGCGAGGTCTCCGGGTTTTTCAATGACTGGGCCTGAAGTGATGTGTACTTTGGTTCCCATTTCACGCCCTAGGATGTGAGCCAGAGTTGTCTTTCCAAGTCCTGGTGGGCCATTGAGAAGGATGTGATTCAACGCTTCCCCACGGTCCCTCGCAGCCCCAACCATCACCTGTAGCTTTTCCACCGTCTTACGTTGCCCCCGGAAATCTGAAAAAGACGGAGGCCGCAGCTCTTTCTCATGTACATCTTCAGTCTCTAAAGCTTCCTGAAGATAATGTGCACCTGTGCTCTGCGGGTCCATCGGGAAAACTCAAGAATCATGTTGAAGGCTGCTAGGCATTTTCTTGGCAGAAAGCCTTTCTACATTGGCACCCAATTGACAAAGCTTTTTGTCAAAATTTTCGTATCCTCTGTCGAGGTGATAAATTCTTTGTACCCAAGTCTCGCCCTTGGCTGCAATTCCGGCCAGTATCAGAGCAGCGGATGCCCGAAGGTCAGATGCCATTACTGGAGCGCCAGAAAGCTGGCCCACTCCCTTGATGATTGCACTGGCTCCTTCAATCGCGATGTCCGCTCCCATTCTCTGAAGCTCAGGAACATGCATGAAACGATGTGGATAGACTCTTTCGGTAATAATACTCAGACCAGGAGTCACTGACATCAAGCTCGACATCTGTGCCTGCAAATCCGTAGGGAATCCAGGAAAAGGCAAAGTGATGATATCGGTCGGATTTAAGTGAACATCACTTCTCCTTGTGACTCGAATCGAATCAGGTCGACCGGAAACCGTCTCCGTCTCAACGCCAATCTGTTCCAACTTGTCCAAGAGTGAATTCAAATGCCGATCTCTCGCTCCATGGATCACCACGTCACCACTGGCCAGTGCTGTCCCAAGAATATAAGTACCAGCTTCGATCCGGTCAGGCAGCACACTATGAGTACACCCTCCCAATTCACTGACTCCATGGATATGAAGTTCGTGAGAACCAATTCCATCAATTTTGGCTCCCATCGATACAAGCATCCGGCAAAGATCCGTTACTTCAGGTTCGCAGGCGGCACTATCAATAATTGTAGTACCTTGGGCCAGCACCGCAGCCATAATCAGATTCGCGGTACCCGTAACCGTACTACCATGACGACCTCCAAGAAATAAACGCCCACCGTGAAGGGAGCTTGCATCGAGGTGCAGATATCCACTGCGAATATCAATTTTGCAACCCAGTTTACGAAGTCCTTTCAAGTGAAGATCTATGGGGCGGGGACCAATGACGCATCCTCCAGGCAAAGAGATTTCTGCACGTTTAAAACGGCTGACAAGCGGCCCCATCAGACAAATCGACGCACGCATTTTACGCACCTGCTCATAAGGTGCGACGGGATCAATCGACTTCGCCTGAATCTGCCAGGTGTTGGGCGATTTCCTGACTACGGAGGCTCCCATTGACTCAAGAATCTCCCCCATAAACCGAATGTCACTAAGATCCGGGACATTCTCAATTGTACACGGTTCGCTGGTCAGCAGGGTTGCCGCAAAAATGGGCAATGCTGCATTTTTCGCACCATTGACTTGTACTTCCCCATTAAGCGGAGTACCACCTAGAATTCGGAATACTTCCACTTTCTAGATCAATTGGATCATAAGGTAATAGTACAGCCCCTGCCTCAGGGGTTAAGAAGTAGAAGATTTGCGAGACTTACTACTTTTCGAACCAGAACTACTACGGCGACGGCGACCTCCACTTCCTTCAGAGGAAGAGCGGCTCTTTGATCGATTTTTGGCCTCGCCACCTTTTCCACTGCGTCCACCACTGCTTCTGCGGCGATTACGTTGGCCACCTGAAGAAGAGCGTCTCCGGGAGCGACTCCGGGGTTGAGGCTCCGGCTCTTGTTCAATTTTACCACCAGTCACCAGTTTGCGAATCCAGTTTACAATTTTGTCCGAAAATGTCTCTGGCTCCTCCACAACTTCAGGTTTCTCCTCTACAACTTCAGCTTTCTTTCTAGGGGAAGATTTGGAGCGGGAGCTTGTGCGTTTCCTAGATTTTGGCTGATCCGATTCTTTCTTGGGCGAATCTTCTTCTGTATCAGCGGAAGTCGAGCGGCGGCGACTGCGGCGCTTCGGTTTTTCCTCGGCCTTTTCGTCTGAGTCCTGGCTTTTCTGGCCCACGGAAGTCTTGCTGGACAAAGAATCCGTCAATGCTCCTGCGGAGCTTAGATCCACTTCTCCAGCAGGGACTAGGTCATCTGCGTTGGAGGCTCCGCTGGATTCATCGCGTTTTCCCCAGCGAGACTTTGTCGGCTGGGTTGCGGCAGTGGTAGGAGTAATTACAGATCCTGCCAGTTCAGAGGCAGTTGATTTGGAAGGCTCGTAAGTGTAGGGGGCGGCTTTGGTTGTATCCTGGTTATCTTCGAATTCGGGCATAATATTAAATCTATTAAGGGAGAAATAAGGCATTCAGCTAACAAGCTGTCTGCATGGGTTGGTTGTGTAATTGAGCGAAATGAGCGTCTCTACATGTGCTTCGGGAGTGTACTTCTCTTTAGCAGAAGACTTAAAACACATTTTCGTTAAGATCATGATGGGCAGGCCAGAAGATGACAATCCAATTTTTGAACTAAGAGCAAGAAAAGGGCTTGCCAGTTTTCATTGATGCGCCATTGGATCAATCCATGGATAAACTTGAAGAAATTTTTCAACTACAAGAAGCACTAAACAAGCGGATTGGGGTAAACATGGCGGAATTCTCGGATGAAGAGAAAGGCAAATGGATCCTCAATTACACAAGAGCCATGCAACAGGAGCTTGCCGAGTTGGTCGATTCTGTACCTTGGAAATGGTGGGCAAAATACCAAGAGTTCGATGAGCAAAATGCCCGTGTCGAGGTCGTAGACTTATTCCACTTTTTAATATCTCTGGCCCAAACGCTCGGCATGTCAGCGGATGATGTTTACCAAGCCTACACAAAAAAGAATAAGGTAAACCACGAGCGGCAGGATTCTGGATATACTCAGAAAGACAAAGAGGATTCGAAGCATATCTGAAATTCTTCTTCCGATCCTTTACGGTCTTTCCTCCTAAAGGAATGCTTTAAAAATCAAAAAGGCCGCAGCTTCTCAGCTGCGGCCTTTTCGTTAAAGAACTTATCTAATTCAGCAATTAGAAAGTGAAGGTGGTTTCAACTGCGAAGTAGTCGTAGTCGACACCTGCATCTTCACCAGTGCTGTACTCGATGAGAGCCCAAAGGTTATCAGTGACAGCATAGCCTGGGCTGATGGTGAACTTGTCGAACTCGCCTGCGCCGTCCCACTCTTGCTCACTGTAACGAACGGTGATAGCACCTTTCTCGGAGAAAGCGTAGTTAGCCAAGATGAGGTAATGGTCACCGTCGGTGCCAGCAGCACTTTCAAGGTCAGAGTACTCAGCGGCAACGGTGATGCTGCCTTGCTCGTACTGAGCCCAGAGGTTGAGAGCTTCAGAAACTTCAGCACCAACGCTGTTGTCGTCTTCACCGTAACCAATAGCGAGGGTCAGGTTTTCAACTCCGGTGTAGGTAGCGAAAACTTCGTAAGCGAGGTCAAGGTCGCCAGCAGTAGCATTTCCCCAAAGCTGATCGAAACCAGCAAGGCTTACGGAGAATGCATCGCTGGTGTAGCTAGCACGAATACCGTTGTTGTAGTTCTGACCGAGTGCAGAAACACCAGATCCGTCTCCAGCATTGTTGTATGCGTAGGAGTTTTGGTACAGTTCAGGATTTTCGTCTTCTTCGAAACCAAGGGAGTTTTCAAGGCGGCCACCGGAGATGGAAAGACCATTTCCGAGGTTGTAAGCGACATAAGCTTGCTCGATACCAAACTCGTCACCTCCACCACGAACATTGTCGAGGTGTACTTCTGCGGAGATGGTTTCTCCGGAGAAAGCGAAGTCGAGTTCAAGTTCGTCCACTCCGAGTTCATCAACGGTGGCATCACCGTCAGAATCCAAGTTGGAATAAGAACCATCGATGTAACCTGAAAGAGTCAGGTTCTCAGCGAGGGAGATTTCTGCGTTAGCAGCAGAAGCACTGAAAAGAGCAGCCACTGCAGCAGCGAGGATTTTGTTAGTTTTCATTTTCTTGAGTGTTGTTGTTTGTTTGTCGGTTTTCCGTTGAATTGGAAAAAAACGAGCGAATTAAACGTCAAATGAGGGTTTTAGGCAAGGTTTTTTTCCTTAAATCACAAAGACCCAAAAACCCCGTTAATCCTACTAATAAAGCGGGATTACGTACATTAACTCGCCTTATTGAGTCTATTTTTTGCATGAGCGTTCAAAAAAACTTTAAAAAATTTTATGAAAAATCTTCTTGCATGGAGAGCACGAATTCTCTGTCGTATTGAACAAGCTTTGTTGCAGGGTGGAGCAGTCTGGTAGCTCGTCAGGCTCATAACCTGAAGGCCGCGGGTTCAAATCCCGCCCCTGCACCCAATTAATCTGATTAATTTTTTTCACGATCTCTCTCCCCGAGAGGTCGTTTTTTGTTTTTGAGCCATTGGCAATGGAATCTTTTGAAAGTTATGCAGAAGCAAGGGATTGGCTGTATGGTTTAAGAAATCAGGGCAGCAAATATGGTATTGAGCGGATGAAGCGGTTCGCTTCGGCTCTGGGGAACCCTGAAAATAACTATCCTGTGATTCATGTGGCTGGCACCAATGGCAAGGGGTCGGTATGTGCGATGCTGGAAAGGGTTTATCGTGAAAGTGGTCTGAAAACGGGATTATTCTGCTCCCCTCACTTGGTCCATCAGGGAGAAAGGATCAAGGTAGGCGGAGTTCCAATGACAGAAGAGGAGCTTCTCTCCACTACCAATACACTGCTTCCCATTGCCGCAGAGATTTCCAGTCAAGACCGGGAGAATCATCCCACATTTTTCGAATGGATGACCGGAATCGCCTTCTTACACCTTAATATACATAGGGTAGATATCGCCATTTTTGAAACTGGATTGGGAGGGCGGCTTGATTCCACTAATGTCATTTCGCCAAAAACCTCTGTGATCACATCCATCGGATGGGACCATGTTGAGATTCTAGGAGATTCTCTTGAAAAAATAGCAGCTGAAAAAGGCGGGATTATTAAACCAGGGAAACCCGTAGTACTTGGCAAAATGGAGGAGGCCCCGAAGAAGGTGCTGCGGGAAATTGCTGAAGCAAATGGATCTCCTCTTTTTGCTGTGGAAGATCACTTTCAGGAGGAGACTTTACCGAAAACTAATCTTTCGGGTAGCATCCAACGTTGGAATGCCGCAACAGCAAAGCTGGTTTGCCAAATCCTGAGAAATGACATTCCGATAACTCATGAGACAATTCAGAAAGGCTTGAATTCCGTGGAACTTCTAGGCCGTTGGTCAGAGACAATAGTTCAGGGAAGATCCGTCATTTTGGATGGAGCTCACAATGAAGATGCAACCATAGCACTCTGTGAAAATTTGGAACGACTTATTAAGATCAAAGGTGAACGGCCTGTGATCATAGTAGGGTTTACAGGTTCTCGACAACGAGCTGAAGCCTTCTTGCCCAAGATCCAAAACCTTGCCTCACGAATTATCAAGGTCGAGCCTTCACACATTCGGGGCATTCGACTGGATGAGTTTGGCCCTGAATTAGAAAAGGGTGGGATTGAGGAGATATTTCCCAACTCCCAAACTTGTAGCCTTGAACCCAAGGACACACCAGTGGTTGTGACCGGTTCGCTCTACCTTGTTGCTGAAGTGCTGCAACGCCTCCAGGGAACATCTTCCAGTGACCAGCAAAAGCTTCAGGACTGACTGAATAGGTTTGCAGAATTATCGGTAGTACGTATCCGAGTGCGGTTCAATTTTTCAAATCCATGTCTGAAGATACGACCAAACCCAAACAACCTGTTCTCTTGATTATCCGTGATGGATGGGGAGCCAATCACCACACTGAGCAGGATTCCTACAATGCAGTAAAACTTGCCAATACGCCAGTTGCGGACAAACTTACGGCAGAATGCCCTCGTACGGAATTGGCTGCCCATGGTCCGGAGGTGGGTCTACCGGAAGGCGTGATGGGAAACAGTGAAGTCGGGCACCAGAATATTGGAGGTGGACGTATTGTAGATCAGGAAGTTGTCCGGATCACCAAAGGCTTTACCACCGGCACGGTCAAAGACACGCCCCCTATGCAGGAAGTCATTTCCAAGGTCAAAGCTGGCTCGAAACTCCATTTGATGGGCATTGTCTCCGACGCAGGAGTTCACGGATTGATCGAACATCTGGTCGGATTATTAAAAGTCAGTAAGGACGCAGGGCTGGACGAAGTCTATATTCATGCCTTCACTGACGGCCGGGACACCCCTCCACAAAGCGGCCTCAGCTACATTCAGCAAATTGAAGAGCACTGTAAGGAAATTGGCATCGGGAAAATCGCCTCCGTCTGCGGACGCTTTTGGTCAATGGACCGCGACAACCGCTGGGAACGGGTCATAAAAGCCTACGATCTCCTAACCGGCACTGCTCCAGAAAGAACCTCCACCTCCGCCACAGAAGCCGTCCAGCATTACTACGACAATCCGGTCAGCAGCAACCTGACGGGCGATGAATTCATCACTCCGACCCAAATCACCAATGCTGATGGCAAACCGATTGCAGCCATTGAAGACGATGACTGTGTGATCTTTTATAATTATAGAGGGGATCGCCCCCGAGAAATCTCCAGAGCCTTTCTCCATGAAGACTTTGATGCATTTGAACGCAAAGCCTGGCCAAAAACCTTTTACGTCACCATGGCCGACTACCAGACAGGACTCTGCCCCAATATCCTTTTCCCCAAGCCACCCAAGATGGTGGACACACTCGGCGGCTACCTTTCAAGCCTTGGTATCCGACAATTCCGTTGTGCTGAAACGGAAAAGTACCCCCACGTCACCTTCTTCTTCAATGACTACCGGGAAGAACCCTTTGATGGCGAAGACCGTACCGTGGCCCCCAGCCCCAAAGTCGCCACCTACGACCAACAGCCTGAGATGTCTGCGCCAGAAGTCACGGACATTGCCGAAAAAGCCATCCTGTCAGGCAAATACGGTTTCATCTGCGTTAATTATGCCAACCCTGACATGGTCGGCCACACAGGAGATGTCAACGCCTGCATCAAAGCCTGCGAAGTAGTAGACGAAGGTGTCGGCAGATTGGTTGCCGCCGTCCACAAAACCGGAGGAACCGCCATCGTTACGGCCGATCACGGCAATGCTGACCAACTCTTCAATCCCGAAACAGGAGGCCCTCACACCGCCCATACCCTCAACCCTGTAGAACTCGTTATTTCCAGTCCGGAAAATTCCCCACTCTCACTTCAACAGGGCGGGAAACTCGGCGATATCGCCCCCACCATTCTCAAACTCATGGACTTGCCGCAACCCGAAGCAATGACCGGAGATTGCTTGATCCAATAGAGGTTATCAACCACATCCATTCGCAAACCCTTACGCCTTTTGCTTGTCGGAAAGCAAAAAAGTCGTTTTTTTGCCCCGCTTCATGCAAACCCGATTGCCCAAGTTTCTATTACTACTAGCCCTAATCCCCAAACTCCTACTTTCGGCAGAAGACATTTTTCCACTGAAAGATGTTCGCCGGGGAATGACGGGAGAGTGGCGCACTGTGATCTCCGGCAGCAAAATCGAAAGTTTCAAACTTCGAGTGCTGGGAGTTCAAAAAAACTTCGCGGGCCCAAGACGCCCCGTCATCATTTGCGAAGCGCTGGATGACCAAAACAAACTCTCCGGTCCCGTGGCCGGGATGAGTGGTTCACCGGTTTACATCAAAGGCAAACTCATCGGAGCCTACGCCTACGGATTCATGATGTCCAAACAACAGGCCATCATTGGTGTCACTCCCATTGAGCAAATGCTGGAGGTGGTCAATAACTACAGTGACGAGCCACCAGAAGCAGCAAGCTCCGGAACTCTCTCTTCCTCAAACCCGGCAGAAGAAACCGTACACCAACCCTTGTCAGAAAAATTCGCCCCCTTCCTCCAGCCCCTTCCCACACCCCTCTTCCTTTCCGGGTTTTCCAAAGAAACTCTCAAACATTTCGCCCCGGAACTCGAACAATCAGGCCTGCAAATCATGGCCGCACCCTCCGCCGGAGAGACCACCGATGACAATCCAATCGACCCACCTCTTGTACCTGGAGCCCCCGTCGCAGGAGTCTTTATGGACGGAGATTTCAGTATCGCAGGAGTCGGCACAATCACTTGGCGTGAAGGAGACAAACTTCTCGGCTTTGGCCACCCCTTTCTTCAGGACGGTGCCGTATCCATTCCTATGGCAGGAGCGGAAATCCTCACGGTGGTGCAATCCGTTTCCCGCTCCTTCAAACTCTCCAATGTAGGAAAAATCAAGGGCACCATCTACCAGGACCGCCTCACTGCCATCGCCGGGGAAATTGGCCGCGAAACTCCACGTACAGAACTCAGCATCCAAATCCAACCGGCAAACACACCCGCGTACACCCTCCGGAGCAACGTCTTTCAACAACCAAGGATGACCCCCAACTTTGTCGCCATGGCCATGACCGAAGCCCTGTTCGACTCCATGAACACGGAATCCGAGCAATCCTTCAAAATCCGAACCAAAGTCCACATTCCCAACTACGAACCATTGATATACAACGACACCGGCTCAGGAAGGTCTGCCATCGTGCAAGCCGCCTTCGCCCTTCGCTCCGCCTACAGTCAAATCATTAACAACCCTTTCGAAACGCCACGCATTCCCAAAATCGAAATTGATATCCAAATCAGCAATTCCCAGGACTACTCAGTCCTCAAGAAAATCAGCCTCCGTTCCACAGACCGCCCCCGGGGTGGACAATTTGCAAAACTTGGCCTCGAACTGGCACACCACAAAAAGGAACCCCAAACCCATATCCTCGAAATCCCTGTACCCGAAGGATTCTCAGGCGAACGCCTGGTGCTCTGGGTTGGAGACGCAAGATCCGCCGACGAAATCGACCTCCCCTCAAATGGAGACATCACCAGCTTGGACGACATCATTACCCGCCTTCGTTATCGCAGAGAAAGCGGCCACCTTCACATCAAATTTCTCAAAGCCACCCGTGGCCTCAATCTTCATGGCGCCATCCTTCCAGAACTCCCTCCTTCCGTCTACGAACTTTACAACTCCGACACCAGGGGAGAAATCATCAACACCATCAACATGAAAACCATCTGGGAAACCCAAATCCCTGTCGAAGGCGATTTTCAGGGCAGCTACAGTTACCCCCTTGATATTCGCTAAAACCCACCCTCTTTCCATGAAACTTGTCCATTTTCTCTCCCTTCCACTCCTGCTGACATCTGTCACATCCCTATGGGCTGTACAAACCAGAGAAATCTCCCATCAGGGCCATGATGATTTCAAGAAAGCCGAGCTCAATAACATCTCACTGACCGATGATGGACTCCTCAAAACCGGCCCAGCCATCGAAGTCGTGTCCGAGCTCGAAGCCTCCATTATCTGGTCCGCTGCACAAGGCAAAAACGGAACTCTCTTCGTCGCAACAGGAAACAAAGGACGCATCCTGGCCATTCAGCCCAGCGGCGAGGTACAAGTGATTTTCGAACCCGAAGAAATGCTGGCCAGAGCCCTCGCCCTCGGCCCTGATGGGGCACTCTATGTTGGTACCTCGCCAAATGGTCGCATCTACCGACTCCCAGGTCCGGGCCAACGGGCCGAGATCTACTTCGACCCCAGCGAAACCTACATCTGGGACATCAAGTTCGACAAAGACGGCAACCTCTTCTTCGCCACTGGAAACCGTGGCCGCGTCTACAAACTCAACCCCGACCACCAGCCAGGAGACAAACCTGAACTCTGGTACGAAGATGTCTCCGCTCACTTTGTCACACTCGGCTTTGACAACAAAGGCAACGTCCTCGCCGGAAGTGATCCTGACGGCAATATCTACCGGATGACCGAGCCCTTTGAAGGCGAGGTCCTCTACAACTCCAACGGTGGGGAAATCCGCAAAATCCATCAACTCCAAGATGGCGAAATCTTCTTCTCCACCTTCAAAGGAGCCGCCAAACCCTCCTCCAACGGGAAAGACAGCGACGAGTCCACATCCTCCTCCCCCAAAAGCCTCTTTTATAAAATCAAAACCGACGGCTACGTGGAAGTTTTCTGGAGAAACCCTGACGAACCCATCTACTCATTCGAATCCATTGGCGACAAAGGCTGGGTTGTCGGCACAGGCAACAAAGGAAACCTCCATCAAATTCAACCCGATGGAAAATGGCAGCACCTGCAAACCCTCGAAGACGGAGGAGAAATCACCACAATGATTACAGACAACACCGACAAAGGTGGCCTCCTCCTCTTCACCAGTAACCCCGCCAGAATCTACCGCCTTACAGACAAACCGGCCTCCACTGGAAACCTCGTCTCCGAAGTCATTGACGTAAAGCAAGTCGCCAAATGGGGACGAGTGCACACCTTCCCACAGAGCGACAAAATTGAGATCTTCACACGTGGCGGAAATACCGAAAAAATCACCGGAGCATGGTCCGAATGGGAAAAGCTCAAAGATACCGGCCACATTCAGGGCTCCTCCCGCCGATACCTCCAATACAAAGTGAAGCTGAATTCACACGATATCGAACTCCACAAAGTTCGCCTCTTTTACCAGATCAACAACGCCCGGCCCTACATTCGCAACATCAACGTCGTCCCCAACGGCTACAGCATCACTTCCCTCAAAGCCATTACCCCCATCCTGACCCTCGATAAACTGACCAAAGGCAGCCTTTCCGATGGTCCTCCCAAACCCCCTCCAGCTCGGAAACAACTCTCCCTCAACCCCGAAGATGCCCTCCACACAGCAGGGTGGGATGCCACCGACCCCAACGGCGATGACCTACGCTTTGACCTCCAACTGCGCCGACTCACCGGCAACCAGGAATGGATTCAACTGGCCAAAGACCTCGACCAACCCGTCTACACCTTCACCACTCACGGCATGGAAGACGGCTACTACCGCCTCAAAGTTACTGCCAGCGACCACATCGACAACCCGGCAGGCACCGCGGAGTCAAACTTCCTCCTCTCCCAGCAATTCCTCATCGACAACACCTCCCCCACCCTCACCTCCAAGTTCCGCAAAGCCGGAAATCCCGAGAATATCACTCACGTGGACATCACTGCTACCGACAACTTCTGCCTCCTCCACAGTGCAGAATACATCCTCAACGGAGCCAAACCCGCCCCCCTCTTTCCAACCGACCAAATCTTTGACGACCAGAAAGAAACCTTCCACTTTGCCCTCCCCAAAAACCTCCCAGCAGGCAACCACAGCCTCATCATCAACGTCACCGATGACCGTGGCAACCGCGGCACCAGACAAATTACTTTCCAAACAAAATAACGCCACAAGGCCGTTCCCCAACCGCCCCACAACCCACATTTTTTCCCAAACAACCCAATGCAAACCACACACTGCAACCAACTTCGTGCTGATGACGCAGGAAAGACCGCAAGCCTTCAAGGCTGGATCGACACCGTTCGAGACCATGGCGGCATCCTATTTATCGACCTTCG
>CAYSOI010000035.1:0-6798 GCA_964432425.1 uncultured Opitutales bacterium
TAGAAAAATGAATGCCACGTTTGATATAGACCAAGACGTACTGGAGGCGGTAAATAAGATTTCAAAGAAAACCCATCAAAAGCCGGATAAAGTCCTCTCAAATTTGGCGAGAAGTGGGTTGCGGCAAGGTTCTCTTGAATCCTCGGAAAGCCCTATCGTTCGAGGAGGGTTTGAGGTGATTCCTGCAAAAGGCCGAACCGTTACGACGGAGACGATCGACAAGCTTCTTGAGGAATCAGAAACCACATGATCTCCTTATTGGATGTCAATATTCTGATCGCGTTGTTTGATGCAGCTCATCAAAGGCATGATGATGCCCACCACTGGATGGAATTAAATCGCAAGAATGGATGGGCAACCTGCCCGATCACATAGAATGGCTGCATCCGAATCATTTCCCAGCCAGGTTATTCCGGGCGGCTCTCTATCCATGACATTTCCAACCGGTTGTGGAATTCCACCAATGTAGAGGATCACCATTTCTTCCAAGATTCCATAAGCCTGTGTGATCCAACAAAGTTCCATCACACAAAAATCAAGTCCTCCAAAGCATTGACTGACCTGTACCTTCTTGGGCTTGCCGTAGAAAACGACGCACGATTAGTCACCTTCGATACCCGAATTGCCCCCGGCATGGTGAAGAATGCATTAAAGGAAAACTTGCTTGTTCTCACCAAAATCCCACAAGCCGATTCTCCAAATTAATCCTTTACAATCGGTCGCACTGTCGATTTTTTCCTCCGCCTTTTCCCCATGAATAAAACCAAAAAATCCATCGCAAAGCGCTTCAAAGTCACCGGCAGCGGAAAAATTGTTTTCCGTAAGGCGGGTAAGCGTCACATGCTGCGCAACAAGAATACCAAACAGTTGCGTCGTATGGGGCAGGATCAGGTTCTGGCCAGCAAGAAGATGACTGCAAATATCAAGCAAGCCATCTCTCCAGGACTGTAAGAAGCACGAAAAGATAACGCAGTTGCCCAGGGTGATTTTATATGGCGACCCTGGTAACTAACCCCCATTAATATAAGAAGAAAAACATGCCAAGAGCAACCAACGCACCAGCCACCAAAGCCCGCCGTAAAAAAGTGCTGAAAAAAGCACGCGGGTATTTCGGAAACGCCTCCCGTCTCTACCGCTACGCAAAGCACGCAGTCGACCGGGCTGAACAATTCGCCTACCGCGACCGTCGTAAAAAGAAGAGTGAGTTCCGCAAGCTGTGGATCATTCGGATCAACGCCGCTTGTCGTGAGCAAGGCATCAACTACAGCCGTTTTATGAATGGCTTGAAAAAGCTCGGTATCGAACTGAACCGCAAGTCCCTCTCGGAACTCGCAGTCAACGAACCTGCGGTCTTCAACTCCTTAGTCGAAAAAGTCAAAGCGGCCTAAGTTTGGCACCTGCCAAACCCCCGCACTTCCCAAGTATGGAAGCGGAACTGCAAGCACTCCTGGAGCAAGCGGAATCCGGTAAGGACGCCATCGAAACCCGACCTCAACTGGCTGATTTTAAAGCTGGTTTTGTCGGGCCCAATGGTTCCCTGACCGCTGCCTCCCGAAGCATCGGCAAACTTCCCAAAGAAGAGAAGCCGGCCTTCGGGAAAAAGATCAACCTGACCAAGCAGGCACTCGAAGCCATCTTCAAAGCCATTGAAGAACGCCTCGAAGCTGCGGAATTGGCCGCCAAGCTCGGCCCCCCGATTGATCCTACGCTCCCCCACCCAGATGCCCTCCCCGGCACCGAGCATCCGCTCACACAGACGCGGGACCGCATCATCCAAATCTTCCGCAAGATTGGATTTACGGTGGAGGAAGGCCCGGAGCTGGAGACGGAGTTTTACTGCTTTGATGCTCTCAACACTCCTGCCAGCCACCCGGCCCGGGACATGCAGGACACTTATTTCCTGCCGGAAGACTTCCAACTGTCCGGAGAAAAGAAACGGGAACACGAGAGCTACATTCTGCGGCCCCACACTTCGGCAGTGCAGATTCGCACCATGACCAAGCGGAAGCCTCCCGTGCGGATTCTTTCGCCAGGCCGTTGTTTTCGCCGGGATACCGTGGACGCGACACACAGTGCCAACTTCCACCAGGTCGAAGGTTTGTATGTGGATTCCGATGTCACCGTGCGGGATCTGAAAGCTCTCTTGGATTATTTTGTGAAGGAACTTTTCGGCAGCGACGCCAAAACCCGCTTCCGCCCCAGCTTCTTCCCTTTCACCGAGCCCAGTTTTGAAATGGATGTGCAAACCTCCAACCTCAAAAAGCTCAGCGGCAAGTGGATCGAAATCATGGGTTGCGGGATGGTGGACCCGAACGTCTTCGGCCATGTCGGATACGACCCGGAAGAAGTGAGTGGCTACGCCTTCGGGATGGGCATTGAACGCATCACCATGATTCTTCACGGCGTAGACGACATCCGGCATTTCTACCAAAACGATCTCCGTTTCCTCCAGCAATTCCAGTCCACCTGACCTCTTTTTGCCACCGTGAAATTTTCCATCTCCTGGCTCAAACGCTATCTAGACATCGACAAAACTCCGGCTGAGATCGAAGAGGCTCTGAACCTCTCCGGGCTCGAAGTGGAGGAAGTGATCACCCAGGGCTTGCCCCAGCTTGAAAACGTGGTCGTGGGCGAAGTCGTAACAAGGGAACAACACCCCAATGCAGACCGCCTCAGCGTCTGTGAAGTGACCACTGGTGGCGAAGAAAACCACAGCATTGTTTGTGGAGCACAGAACTTCAAAGTCGGTGACCGTGTCCCGGTCGCCTTGGTCGGCGCCGTTCTGCCCGGTGATTTTAAAATCAAGAAGTCCAAACTTCGCGGCGTGAAGTCCGAAGGCATGATGTGCAGCTCCAAAGAACTGAATTTGGGTAGCGACCATTCCGGACTTCTCATACTTGACGAAAGCCCGGAAATCGGGACTCCCATCAACGACGTTTTTCCTGATGGCGAAACCGTCTTCGATCTGGCCGTAACTCCGAATCGCCCGGATGCCTTGTCCGTAATCGGGATTGCCAGGGAACTTGCGGCTCTATTCAACCTGAAGATCAAAAAGCCCGAACTGCAGGAGACCTCCTCCCCCAAGGAAGGTAGCTCCGGTTTGCTCCAGGACATTGCCGTCCATGACACTGATTTTTGCCCGCACTACACCGCTCACTGCATAGAAGGTGTAAAAATTGGCCCAAGCCCGAAGTGGCTACAGGAAGATCTGGAAGCCATTGGCCTCCGCCCAATCAACAATGTGGTGGATATCACCAACTGGATCCTGATGGAAACCGGGCAACCTCTTCATGCGTTTGATGCCGCCAAACTTCGTGGCAATCATCTTCAGGTTCGGAAAGCTGAGGATGGGGAAATCCTGACTACTTTGGATGAAAAGGAACGCAAGCTGAATTCCGAAATGCACGTCATCGCCGATGCGGAACGGGCACTGGTCGTAGCTGGCGTCATGGGAAGCATTGATGCAGAAGTGGATGACAATACCACGGACATCGTGCTGGAAGCGGCCTGGTTCAAGCCGGAAGCCGTCCGCACAACAGCCCGAAAATTGGGACTTTCCACCGACAGTTCCTATCGTTTCGAACGTGGAGTCGATCAGCAAGGTACTCACTTTGCAGCACGCCGGGCCATAGAGTTGATTCTGGAACTTGCCGGCGGAACTTACGCAGGAGCCCCCTATGTGGCTGGTGAACCTCCAGCCGCCCAGCCGCCCATTGAAACTTCACCATCGTATTTTAATAAGAAGCTCGGTTTTGAGGTAGAAGCCGAAACAATCCAATCCATTCTTCAAAAGCTCGGCCTTGCCGTGGAAGATCAAGGTGGAAGCTGGACGGTACACATTCCAACATTTCGTCCGGACATTGAGCGGCCGATTGACTTGGTGGAAGAATTTTTGCGGGTTTACGGAACTCATAACATCCCGGCAAGCCCAGTTCAATTAACCGGTCTCCACACTCGTGATGATGGCATTGCCAAATTCAAAGTCCGGGTTGGCAAGCATCTGGCTGCCAACGGTTTTAATGAGTGTTACGTGTACAGCACCCGATCTCAGGAAGAAATTGAAAGCCTTTTCGGTGAGGAAACCGTAGAGAAACTTCGCCTGGCCAATCCTTTGGCAAGTGACCAGACTCACCTTCGCGGCTCCTTGCTCCCAGGTTTGCTGGAAACCCTGCGTCTCAACCAGACCCGTGGAAATGATCCGCTTCGACTTTTTGAAAAAGGCCGAACCTGGCACGTTCAGGATGGCAAAGTGGTGGAGATGGAGACAGTGGCCTTCGTCATGATGCAGGAGCCGCTGCACCGTCATTGGCATCCTTCCCCAGCTCAGGATTTTTATTCTGCCAAGAAGGTGGTTTTTGACATTTTACAACAGGCCAATGTTTCCGGAGACAAATGGAATTTTGAACCTTTGCAGTCTGCTCTTTGGCAGGATGGTCATAGTGCGACCGCCGGTTCTCTGAAAAGCAACCTCTTGCTGGAATTCGGGATTCTGGATCACAAGAAGGTTTCCGATCTCGACATCAAGGGAACCGTCCTCGCCGGGACCTGTCACTTCGGCCCCAAACTCCTCCGGGCCAAGAGCAAAACCAGTGAGTTCGAGCACTTCAGTGACTTTCCGCCAGCCAATCGGGATTTGGCCTTGGTCATGGATGCGGACATTCCAGCAAGCAAAGTTTTGAAGCAACTCGACAAAGCCGTTCAGGCCGCTTGCACCGCAGACTTCTCCGCAGAAACACCTACCATTTTTGACCACTACCAGGGCGAACACCTTCCCGAAGGAAGAAAGAGTCTGGCCTTTGCAATCCAATTCCGTTCCCACGAAAGGACGTTGAAGGAAAAGGAAGTCAACAAGGCCTTTGATGAGATCACCAATGAGATGACCACTAACACCCCTTATGAGCTACGCTCCTGAAGGAGGCGAAATGACGAATGACTAATTTCGAATGACGAAATTCTAAGTCCATACATCGGAAACGAAGAACAAAGAACAAAGAACTTCCCCACCATGTCCGACACCGCACACATCGACATTGAGTACATTGCCCGACTTTCCAGGCTCACACTGACTGACGAAGAAAAACAGCTCTTTTCCTCTCAACTCGAAGACATCCTGCAGCATTTTGAGAAGCTCAACGAAATCGATGTCTCCGGTGAGGAACCCATGGCCCACCCGTTTCCTGTGTTCAATGTATTGGGTGAAGATGAGCCCTCCGAAACCTTTACTCCAGAAGTCGCCCTTGCCAATGCTCCCAAACAGCGGGACAACCAACTCGTCGTGCCCAAAGTGGTGGACGATGCGTAGGGCGGTGCACCGAAACCTGAGCCACGATTTACCATGTCCGACGAATTGTTTTTTAAAACCGCCACGGAACTCCGCGGACTCCTCGACGACAAATCCCTCTCCTCGGTAGAACTCCTTCAATCCGTCATTGATCGGACCAAGGCGACCGACGACAAAGTGCAGGCCTACCTCGATACCAATGAGGAGGAAGCGCTGGAGTCAGCCAAAGCGTCGGATGAACGACGTGCTGCCGGAAAAACGCTCGGGCCACTGGACGGCATTCCTGTCTCGATCAAGGATTTGATTGTCGAAAAAGGCAAAAAAGCCCGTGCCTCCAGCCGCATCCTGGAAAATTTTGTATCTCCCTACGACGCCACCACCATCACCAAGCTCCACGAAGCCGGAGCCATTCCCTGGGGCCGCGTCAACATGGATGAATTCGCCATGGGTTCCTCCACCGAAACTTCCTACTACAAAAAGACGGCCAACCCCTGGGATCTGGAACGGACTCCTGGCGGCAGTAGCGGAGGTAGCGCCGCTTGTGTGTCGGCAGGGCAAACCATCTTGTCTTTGGGAAGTGATACCGGAGGCTCCATTCGCCAACCAGCCTCCTTGTGTGGTGTGGTAGGAATGAAGCCCACCTATGGCACCGTTTCCCGTTATGGGTTAATCGCCTTTGCTTCTTCACTCGACCAGATTGGCCCATTCTCCCGTTGCGTAGAGGACAGTGCGATGCTTTTCGATGCCATTTCCGGGCATGATCCGCTCGACTCCACTTCGTACTCTGGAGAAATCCCGAAATGTACGGAAGCCCTGAAGGAGAAAAAGGGACCATGGAAACTCGGCATTCCCAAGGAGTATTTTCCGGAATCCCTGGATCCGGAGATTCGGGCGTCAATCGATGCTGCGATTGAAAGTTACCGGGCCCAAGGTTGTGAAATTGTGGATGTCGAACTTCCGCACACCGACCTGGCCATTCCCGTCTACTACATCATTGCGACGGCAGAAGCCTCCTCCAATTTATCCCGCTATGATGGCATTCGCTACACCCATCGCAGCGAAGAAGCGACCGATGCCCTGGATATTTATTTTAAATCCCGTGGTGAAGGCTTTGGAGCTGAGGTCAAACGCCGCATTTGTCTCGGTAGCTTCGTGCTCAGTTCCGGCTACTACGATGCCTACTACCTTCGTGCTCAGAAAGTTCGGAATCTGATTCGGAAGGACTTCCTCAATGCCTTCAAGCAAGTCGATGCCTTGCTGACCCCGACATCCCCGACTCCTGCCTTCAAACTCGGAGAACGGATGGATGATCCGATCACGATGTACCTGAGCGACATCTTCACCATCAATGTGAACCTGGCCGGCTTCCCTGCCCTCTCCGTCCCCTGTGGCCTTACCCAGAGCAACCTCCCCATCGGTCTCCAAATCATCGGCCAACCTCTCAAGGAAGACGATCTCTTCTCCATCGCCCACAGTTACGAACAAGCCCACGACTACTGGAAACTGCGTCCAGGTTT
>CAYSOI010000035.1:6898-18480 GCA_964432425.1 uncultured Opitutales bacterium
ATGCAATACGAACCTGTCATCGGTCTCGAAGTTCACGTTCAGCTCAAGACGAACACCAAGATGTTTACAAGAGCACCCTACCGATATGGTGCGGAGCCGAATACGCTGACCAATCCTGTGGTGCTTGGGATGCCTGGCTCCTTGCCAGTGATGAACAAAAAGGCCATTGAGATGACGCTTCAGGCAGGCTTGTTGCTGGGGTGCAAGATTCCGGAATCCTGTAAGTGGGACCGCAAGAATTACTTTTATCCGGACATGCCGAAAAACTACCAGATCTCACAGTATGACCAGCCGATTTGTGATGGCGGAGAAGTGGAGATCGAGATGGAAGGACCTTCGCGAAATGTGATGGGAGAGCATCGCACTGTGCAGCTCACCCGGATTCATCTGGAGGAAGATGTTGGGAAATTGACCCACATGGAGTCCGAAAGCCTGGTAGATTACAATCGGGCCGGAACCCCTTTGATCGAAATCGTTTCCGAACCAGACCTCTACTCTGCTGACGAAGCCTTTGCATACCTAACCGCGTTGCGGAATTGTCTGGTCGCGGCGGGAATCTCCGAATGTGACATGGAAAAAGGGCAAATGCGTTGTGACGCCAATGTCAGTATTCGCCCCGTTGGTTCAAAGGAGCTTGGCACCAAGGTGGAGATCAAAAACCTGAACACCATTTCCGGTATTCGCAACGGGATTACTTATGAGATCCAGCGTCAGACTTTGGCGAAGGAAAACAATCAGCCCATCGTACAGGAAACCCGCCGCTGGAATGCCGATGAAGGCTATACGACTTCCATGCGGTCCAAGGAAATGGCTCACGATTATCGCTATTTTCCGGACCCCGACCTCATGCCTGTCCAGATTTCCCGGGATTGGCTGGATGATCTCTCAAAGGATCTGCCGGAACTCCCCTTCGACAAACAACGCCGGTACATGGAGCAGTATGATCTGCCCTACACGCTGACCTCCGTCCTTTGCCCCGACAAACCTCTGGCTGATTTCTTTGAGGCCGCTCTGGCGACCCACAACAAGCCCAAGCAAATCGCCAACTTCATTGCCAACGACCTGCTGCGTGAACTCGCCAACGCTCAGGAACACGGTTCCCTTCCGCTGGATCAGTGCAAAGTCACCCCTGCCCACATTGCGGAATTGGTCGAGCTCATTGATAAGGGGGAAATCTCCAATCAGATCGCAAAGGAGATCTTCCCGGATATGTTCTCCACCGGCCAGAAACCAGGCCAGATTGTGGAAGAAAAGGGGCTCAAGCAATCCACCGACACCGGCGAATTGGAAGCCCACTGCCAGCAAGCGATTGACGAAAACCCCAAACCGGTGGAAGAATTCAAAGCAGGTAAGGAAAACGCCATCAATGCACTGAAGGGCAAGGTGATGAAAGCAACCCGAGGCAAGGCGAACCCCAAAATTGTTGACGATCTCCTTCGCAAGCTTCTCTCCTGATTCGACCCACCATGCCGTCAAAAAAAGATTTTCCAGAAGTCATTAAGACCATTCGTGAGGAAGACCCGCGGTTTTCTGAAGCGGCTTACCACTTTGTCCGGCAGGCCCTGGACCATACAATCAACAACCTCAAAAAGTCGGGAACCAAACCTTCCCGCAGAAATCATGTATCGGGCCAACAACTTCTGGATGGCATCCGCGTCTTTGCATTAGACCAATACGGTCCCATGGCCAAAACCTTACTGGACACTTGGAATGTGGAAAAATGTGAGGACTTTGGAGACATGGTGTTTCAACTGGTAGAACATGGAATCCTTGGGAAAACCGATGAAGACAGCCAGGATGACTTTGCGGATGGTTACACCTTTGAAGAAGCCTTCACCGAACCTTTTTTGCCAAAATCCAGACGCACTACCGACTCCTGATTTTCCCTCATGCCGAAATCTCCTGAAAACCGAGCCATACTGGATAAACTTTTTTCCCGTGAAATCCATCGCCACCAGCTTGAAAATGGCCTGACCCTCCTCTTTGTTCCCGACCACTTCGCGAAACTCATCTCTGCCCAGGTCTGGGTAAAAACCGGCAGCATTCATGAAGGGGCCCACATTGGAAGCGGTCTTTCTCACTATTTGGAACACCTGCTCTTCAAAGGCACCGAGAAACGCAAAGGTCCGGAGATCAGCGAAGAAGTGCAGGCCCATGGTGGCCACATCAATGCCTACACCACCTTTGACCGTACTGTCTACCACATTGATGGCCCTTCTGAGTCGACCAGTATCTTCCTGGACATACTCTCGGACATGGTCTTCCACTCCACTCTTCCATCTGAAGAAATTGCCAAAGAGCGGGATGTCATCCTCCGTGAAATCGACATGGGACTGGATGACCCGGACAACCAACTTTCGCGGGCTACCTTTGACACAGCCTTTCAAGTACACCCCTATCGCCACCCGGTGATCGGGCATCGCCAACTTTTTGAACCGCTGGAGGAAGATCCTTTACGGAAGTATTACCAAACCCGTTATATCCCGAATAATACCGTCGTGGTACTGGTGGGAGACCTTGAATTTGCAACAGCCCGGCAGCTGGTGGATCTCCATTTCGGGAAAGTTCCCATGGCGTCGCTGGACCCGGTTTTCATTCCGGATGAGCCCAAGCAACTCAGCCATCGCCATCGAGCCATTACAGGCGACTACAACATACTTCGGGGTGCCCTGTCCTTCCCCATCCCTTCACTGTGGGCACCCGAAGCTCCGGAACTCAACATTTTGGCCTCAATTCTGGGAGGTGGCGAAAGTTCCATCCTCTGGCATCAACTCAGAGAAGTACAGAATCTGGTGCACTACATTGATGTGCATTGCTGGAATCCAGGGACCTGCGGATTATTTTGGATCAGTTACTACTGCAAGCCGGAGAATCAGGAGATCATTGAAGACAAGATCCTCGACTCTCTCCGCAAGACCTCTCAAACCGGTATCTCCAAGGCACAAATCCAGAAAGCAATCCGCCAGGCCATCGTCAGTGAAGTCAATTCCCGGAATACCCTGAGCGGTCAGGCCTCCAGACTCGGCATATCCGAGGTCGTGGTCGGCGAAGCGGACCATGCCAAGACTTTCTTCCGCCGCCTGGAAAATGTCACCCCGGAAACCACGGCGGACTTGATTGAGAAATATCTTCTCACAGAAAATCACTCCCACGTAAGTCTCGGCCCCAAACCACCAACTGGCACTGCAGCACCACAAGTCAAAACCAGTTCCAAGACCACGGAAACCTCAACTGATTTTGATGTAATGAAACTCCCCAATGGCGTGACTCTCCTTTTCCAGGAAGACCACAAGCTGCCCAAAATTCATGCCAAAGCACTCCTTCGTTCCGGTCCTGTATACGAAAAGGACAATCAGCGGGGCATTTCGGAATTGCTATCGACCCTGTTAGCGAAGGATACGGAAAAGCGAAATTCGGCGACCTTGGCGGAAACTGTCGAAAGTGTGGGCGGCTCCTTCAATGGCTCAGGAGGCAACAATACGCTGTCCCTGAGTGTGGACATGCTGGCATCGGATACAGACCTTGCTCTGGACATACTCACCGAAGCACTCCTGCACCCCGCTTTTGCAGAAGAATCTTTCCAAACCGAACGTCAGGCACAGATTGCCGACATCCAGGAATCTGAAGATGACATTGGCACCTACGGCGGCCGCAGACTCCGCAAACACTTTTTCGGTCAACATCCCTTTCACACCGGCACACATGGCAACATTGAGCATCTGGCCAACCTGACCACAAATGACCTTAGAGAACACTGGGATAAGCTTTTGCGGCCGGAGAACCTGGTCTTTTCAGTTTCGGGAGATGTTACTGCTCAAAAAGTAGTGCCAGCTCTGGAGGCCATCGCCTCGGCAATTGGCTCACGGGAACCCTTTCAGCAAGCGGACGTACCTTTTCTCAAATCCGCTACTGCCACCGGGACGATCAATGAATACCTGGACCGTGAACAAGCCGTTATTTTTCAGGCCTATTCAGATCTGGGATTTGCTCATTCCTCAAGGTATGTCAGTACAGTCTTGATGGATCTGCTCTCCGGCATGTCCAGCAACCTCTTTCACCAGGTACGGGAACTCCGCTCCATGGCCTACTATGTGGGAGCGAACCGCTGTCTAGGTCCGGATTATGGAATGTTTTATTTGTATGCCGGTACTTCTCCACATCAAATTGGTGATGTCTTGGAACAGTTTGGAAAGGAATTAGACCGTCTCCAGCAGGGGCAAATAGGTGACGAAGAACTCCTCCGCTCCAAAGCACGTCTGAAAGTGTCCAAACGCTCTCAATCCCAGACGGCGTCCAGTCGTACCCTCGAAGCCGGCATCAACCACCTCTTTCAACTTCCGACCCACTCCCAGGATGTCTATGACCAGCAAATCGATGAAGTCGATGCGAGGGACCTGTATCACCTTTTGAACGATCACATTCTCAAACACCCCCCATTGAAAGTCATTGTCCGGCCCAAAGAAGATTCGGAAAATTGATCGCTTGATATATTAACTTGGCTTCAGTGGGTGAAATGTACAAATTGGTCGGACTGCGGATCAATTTGAATTGAAAAGTAGTCTGAAGTCACTGAACTGTGACATCAACCAAACAGGATTTCCGATATTAGGAATTAACCTGTCAATGTATCCCTGTCACAATTCCTCGTAACGTGAACCCGGAATCCACAGATTCTTCCCAGAAAATCAATGCCTGCTCAGACTTGGTTCTGGAAATGCTGGGCCAGGAAGAGGAGAAAATCCTACCAGCTCCCGAAGACCCGGCAAAGTCGTTGCAGTTTTTATATGATTCACTGGTTCAGCTCAAAGCCAAGCAGGAGTCCTCACAAGAAACGACACAGTACATTGAAGACTTTGAATGGCTCTATGCCGCCCTGCAGGATATCCGGAATGTCGAGTCCCACTCCTTTGTCATCAATGATTATGCTGACCTGATCTTGCCGGAAATTGCGGAGAAACTGCTGAACTCCAAAGGCATCTTCTTCCACACCACTGACGGCTTTACCTACAATATCGCCTCCACTTACAACATCAGTGAGCAGGAGAGGATGAAGTACCTATCCTCGATCAACAAGAAAATTGCCCAACACGAATCCATACGGATCAACAAGGTGACCCTTTCCAATTTAAGTTTGGCTGATTCGTATGATGCCCCTGAAAACTTTGACGATGAAGACCGAATGTACGTCTACATTCCCTTTATTTCATCGGGGGAAATTGTTGAAGGATTGATGGAGCTGACTCTGACTGAGGGCCTTTCCGACAAGCAGTTAAAATACCTGAATGAAATTCAGTACCCCATCACCAACAGATTGGTTTTCTGCCGTACGCTCTCCCGTACAGAAGAGCTGCTGCACAATACGACCACCCAGGCGTCCGAAATCATCAAGCAATCAGAGCAGCTCAAGAAATATGCGGATGAATTACACCAAACTTCCACCTACAAATCTCAGTTTATCGCCAGAGTCAGCCACGAAGTCCGCACACCCTTAAACTGCATCACAGGCATCACGGAACTGCTGAAGAAGAATAAGACCAGTAATCTCGACGATGAGCAACTGGAATCTCTCGACCTCATTTCCCAATCCGCTGTCGATCTCCTCGATATCATCAACGACCTTCTGGATATCGGCAAAATCGAAGCTGGAAAACTATCGGTTGAATTAGAAGAATTCAACATCTCCCAAACCCTCAACTACCTCACGAAAACCTTTCAACCTGCTGCCGCCGCCAAAGAAATCACCTTTGAGTCTGAAATCGGTGAACAAGTTCCAGAAACCTTGCTCACCGACCCCAAACGCCTCCAGCAAATCCTCAAAAACCTCATTTCCAATGCCATCAAATTCACCTTCGAAGGAGTAGTTCGGCTCAGAATCTGGAAATCCACCATCCCGCCCCCCGAAGGACAAAAGGTCATTGAGGAAGTCCCCGCTGTAGTCTTCACGGTTGAAGATACAGGAGTGGGTATCAGTGACGAAAAACAAACCAAAATCTGGGAAGCCTTCGAACAAGCGGACGGCTCCACCACACGTATTTACGGAGGAACCGGCCTTGGATTGACCATTTCCAAAGAGTTGACCCGCTTACTGGGCGGTAAAGTCATCTTAAGCAGCACCAAGGGCAAAGGCAGCCAGTTTTCACTCTATCTGCCCATTCCCAGAGGATCCGTGCTCAAGGCCACCAAAAGCCCCTTTGTCAATGACCCCAAGGCCAAAGCCGACTCCATGGCCCCCTTTCTTTCCAAAGAATTGCCCTCTCTGGAAAACCGCAAAGTCCTTCTGGTCGATGATTATGAGCGGAATCTCCTCTTTACCAGAGCCCTGCTCGAAGATGAAGGGATCGATGTCACGACTGCCAGCAATGCAAGGGATGCCATAGAATTGATCGAAAAATTTCCAGATTCCTTTGACGTTGTGCTCATGGACATAATGATGCCGGAGATGGATGGGATAGAAGCAACCACTAAAATCCGAGAAAGTTTCGATGCGAAACAGTTGCCAATCATTGCCCTCACAGCCATGGTGATGGAAAAAGATCAAAGACGTTGCATTGAAGCCGGTTGCAATCATATTCTCCCCAAGCCGATTCATACGGAAACTTTACTTCATACTATTCAAGAATCCCTCCCCACTTCGAAACATGAATGATCTCAAAATATTTTGCATTGATGATGAACCCCGTGCCTTGAATATGATTGGCCAAGTTGTTACAGACTCTGGGTTTGAAGTGACTTGCCACAAGAATCCGATGACTGCGATTGAAACCATTCTCAAGGATGACTACGCAGTCGTCCTTGCTGATATCAATATGCCAGAGGTCTCCGGGTTTGATATCATCAAGGCATTGGAAAAGGAAAACTACCCATGCATCAGCATCCTGCTAACAGGCATGGAAAGCTCCAAGTATGTCGAAGAAGCGGTCAAAGCCGGGCAAGTCTGGAAATATCTCGTAAAACCGATCAGCATTGAGAGACTTCAGGAAACCATCGAAGAGGCGGTTGAAGCCTACAAAGAGAAGTATTCCTGATTCCTCTAGGAACCCGGCTCACATTTCAGCCTGGGACTCCATGTGAGTCGTTTACAAAGCATCGGTCAAGGGATGCTTATAGAAGGAGTGCTCTCGACGCTTCAGGCTTGTCCCAACCCTGAAAAACCACAAGCCTGCCCAGCCCATACTCCTACCCACAATGAAACGCCTTCTTCTTCCCTTGCTTATTCTGGCAGCTGCTGGTGCCACCTATTATGGCCTCGGCAAACTTAAGAAAAAACCTAAACCCCAGCTCCCTGTTCCAAGAATCGAGCAAGTCGAAACCCTCGCCATTCACCCCCGATCTCACACGATCCAGCTGGAAAGCCAAGGAACAGTTGTCGCAGCTCAGGCGGGAATCCTGAGCATGGAAGTTGCCGGGAAAATCCTCTCCACATCACCAGCATTCAAGGTCGGAGGCAAATTCACAACAGGAGACTTGCTCTTAACTCTCGATCCGACGCCCTACCAAACTGCACAGGCTCAAGCCAAGGCACAAGTCGCACAAGCACAGCTCCGACTGCAGGAAGAAGAAGCCAAGGCAGAACAAGCCCTCAAAGAATGGGAAGCCGCCAAAAGCCTGACCTCCGAGAAACCGTCCGACCTGGTCCTTCGCAAACCCCAGTTGAAACAAGCTGAAGCTGGCTTGGATGCAGCCCAAGCCTCCCTGCAACTTGCAGAGCACAACCTCGAAAGGACCAACCTCCATGCCCCCTATTCCGGTGTGGTCAAAGAAAAACTCGTGGAAGTCGGTCAAGTGATTGGCAACGCAACCCCCGTCGCCCGAATCTACGGATCGGATAACCTTGAAATTCATCTCCCCCTGTCAGCCTTGGAAGTCAGCTTTCTCAATCAGGAAGAGGACTCCAAAGTCACCCTTTCCATGGAAGCCGGAACCGGAGCCTGGACTTGGAACGCTACCGTGGATCGCAACTCCGGCACGATTGATCCACGAACCCGGCTCCATCGTATCATTGCTAGCATTGACGCCTCACCCTCCCACCCAAATCGCCCCGAACTCCTCCCCGGCCAATTCATGACCGCCACCATCACAGGCAAAACCCTCGACAACATCTTTCGCATTCCCAGACGAGCTCTACTCAGTGATCACTCCGTATATCTGGTAACCCCACAGGACACACTCCTTCGGCGGGACATTCACATTCTCCACCGTGAGCAAAATCATCTGATCGTAGACCAGGGTCTTCAAGCCGGCGAAACTCTCTGCCTGACCCGGCTACAAATCATGAACGACCACATGAAGGTGAAACGTGCAGACAACACCCCGCCTACTGCCCAAGCCACCTCCAAACTCTCACAACCCGCAGGACAATAGGAGACGCTCTCCAACGTCACTCCGCTACCGAAGAACATGATCCGCTGGTTTGCCAAAAACGGAGTCGCTGCCAACCTCCTCATGATCATCCTGGTGGTGGGAGGCCTGTTCTCCCTGTGGACCATGAAGATGGAGCTATTCCCAGCATTTTCCCTGGATTACATCTCCATTTCGGTCCCTTACCCTGGAGCAGCTCCGGAAGAAGTCGAAGAGACGATCTGCAAACGAATCGAAGAGAGGATTGAAGACCTTGAAGGAATCAAAGAACTCTCCTCTGTTGCGACAGAAAACATCGGCGTCGTAACCGTGGAAGTCGAACGCGGTTTCGACCTCACCAAACTTCAGGACAAAATTCGAAACCGCGTCGACGCCATCCAGACCTTTCCTGAAATGGCGGAACGCCCCACAATCGAAGAACTCGCCGTTCAGCGGGAAATACTTTCCCTGGCCATTCATGGAGATGCAGACCGGTTGACTCTCAAAAAAGTCGCCCTCAAAGTCCGCGACGAATTGGTCCTCCTGCCAGGCATATCCCAGGTCGATATCCAAACCACTCCCTACGAAGTCTCCATCAACATTTCCGAAAATAAACTCAGGGAACACAATCTGCGCTTCGAGAATGTGCTGGCCGCCGTCCGAACCCATTCCCTGGACCTCTCTGGAGGCAACCTCGAAAATGACGCCGGCAAAATCCTCCTCCGTACCAAAGGTCAGGCTTACGAACGGCTCGATTTTGAAGAAATCCCCATCCTTCACCATGAAGACGGTAGCCGACTCCTGCTCCGGGACATCGCGACCATTCATGACGGCTTGGAAGACGTACGGGTCGAGGCCATCTTTCAAGGGCAACCTGCAGAATTCCTCAGCGTGAAGGAAGTCGGCTCCCAAGGCCCCATCGAAATGAGCCAGAAGATCCGGGAATACATTGAAAAGACCAACCCTCTCCTCCCGAAAGGCATTCAGCTAACCGCATGGAGCGACACCTCCTTCTACCTCAAAGGCCGCCTCAACATGCTCATCACCAATGGCATGATCGGGCTGAGCCTCGTGCTCCTGATCCTCACTCTTTTCCTACGCCCATCCCTGGCACTTTGGGTCAGCATCGGCATCCCCATCTCCTTTCTGGGTACATTCTTTGTCATGCCCCTGATGGGCATCACCATCAATCTCGTCTCCCTCTTTGCCTTCATTCTCGTCTTGGGAATTGTGGTGGACGACGCCATTGTTGTGGGCGAAAGCGTCTTTACCCAGTTCCAAAAGCACGGCCCAGGAGTCGAGTCCTCCATTGCAGGAACTCACAAAGTATCGGTCCCCGTTACCTTTGCCGTGCTCACCTCCACCGTCGCCTTCATTCCCATTCTCTTTATTCCCGGCTTTATGGGAAAACTGCTGGCGCCCATACCCTTGATTGTCATTCCCACCCTCTTGTTCTCCCTTCTGGAATCCAAGCTGGTCCTCCCCTATCACCTCTCCCTCTGCAATGTAGGGCATGGTACCCGGGAAAAGCTCAATCCACTGTTAAGAGCTCAAAGAAAAGTCGCCGATGGACTGGAGCATATCATCGACACCCTCTACCGCCCCATCCTCAAGGTCAGCCTCCATCACCGCTATTCCACACTCTCCATCTTCCTCACGATATTTGTCATTACCATTGCACTGCTCAAATATGGCTACGTTCGTAAAGACGACTTTCCCGCCGTTCCATCCGACTACATTCTCGTCTCTCTGGAAATGCCCGATGGCACCAGCTTTGAAACCACACAAGCGGCAACCCAGCAAATCCAGGATGGCATGGACACCATTCGCCAAAAGCTCAAAACCGAAGGACATCCCGACCCCTTCAGGCACATTCTGCGCATTACTGGAGCCACCCCCTTTGGTGGCGGAGGTCCAGCCAACATCATCACTGGACCCACGGACTCCCATGTCGGCCAGATGATCGTCGAGCTGAACAAATCTGAGGAAAGAGCCCTTTCTGCTCCCAAACTGGCAGACCGCTGGAGAAAAGAAATCGGGAATATCCCCGGTGCTCAGACTCTGGAATTCAAAGCTACTGCGGCAGGTCGCATGGGCAAGCCCATCGAAGTCGAACTCTCTGGCAATGACTACCAAAAACTTACCGCCGCCGCCGAAGAGGTCAAAGCCTACCTCCGGAATTACTCAACCGTATTCAGCATTTCTGACTCCTACTCCGCAGGAAAACTTGAAATACAACTCAAACTCAAACCCTCCGCTCAAACTCTTGGCATTACTCAGGCAGACCTAGCCCGCCAGGTTCGCTATGCATTCTATGGAGCTGAAGCCCAACGCATTCAACGCGACGGAGAAGACATTCGGGTCATGATACGCTATCCCAAAGAGGAACGCATCTCCATCGCCAACCTCGAGAACTTACGGGTACGGACTCCTGATGGCCGGGAAATCCCCTTTCATGAAGTGGCCGAACCCTCATTTGGGGAAGGGTTCTCCACCATCAAACGCACCAACCGCAGACGTACCATCACCGTCTCTGCAGATCTCGACAAAGAAGTCGGTGACCTGAAAACCATCAACAAAAGTCTCAGCGAGGACATGGTGCCCGTCTTAAACCAGAAATACCCCGAAATCCTCACTGAAGTAAGGGGGGAAGAGAAAGAGGCCAGTGAAGAGAACCAAGCCCTGATCAGTGCCTTTATGTTAGCTCTACTGACCATGTACGCATTGATGGCAGTTCCCTTCCGCTCCTATGTCCAACCCCTCATCATTATGAGCGTCATCCCCTTCGGATTGGTTGGAGCCGTATTGGGGCACTGGCTCTTCCAGGAACCCCTCAGCCGTCTGTCCATCTATGGAATCATTGCCTTGGCTGGAATTGTCGTCAACGACAGCCTTGTCCTTGTGGACTACATCAACCGCTGCCGCAAGGAAGGTGGTGACCTTCACGACATCATACGCCATGCCGGAGGAGCCAGATTCCGCCCCATCCTTCTCACCACCCTCACCACCTTTTTCGGCTTGGTCCCGATCCTCCTGGAAACCAGTCTTCAGGCCCAATTCCTCATCCCCATGGCCATCTCCCTATGCTTTGGAGTACTCTTTGCCACCTTCATCACTCTCCTCCTAGTCCCCTGCATGTATCTTATTCTCGAGGACCTTCACAACTCCTTTCAGGTTTCCATCAATTGGCTCCTTGGTAAGGATCAGAAAAATTCATCCACCTAACAACATTTCTTTCTGCTAAC
>CAYSOI010000036.1:0-3271 GCA_964432425.1 uncultured Opitutales bacterium
GGCACCGCTCCAATATCTCGCGCCTTTTACGCGGCGAGGAGCTCTCTTTTAAGAATAAGAAGGGTTAGTTTCCGAGCCTTCGGAATGCATTCCCTCAGTTATTATTATCAATTCCCATGTCGGAAAAAACTTCATTGAAAATCGGATTTATTGGTCTCGGCGTTGTTGGCCAGGGCGTATGGAAACATATTTTACGCCATGGCGAAGCATTGAAGACCAGGCTCGGTGTCGAGCTGGAACTTTACCGTGCAGCAGTCCGTGACCTCTCTCGCCCAAGATTGCCGGAGATTCCCAAAGCCTCCCTTACGGATGACCCCTGGAGCATCGTGGATGATCCGGAAGTGGACATTGTCTGTGAATTGATGGGTGGCACCGAGGTCGCCAGGGAACTGACTCTGCGGGCTTTTCAAAATGGAAAAACCGTGGTCACGGCGAACAAGGCATTGATCTGCGATCATGGGACCGAACTGTTCGAAGCGGCTCGAAAGAATGGGGCACATTATTTATTTGAAGCCAGTGTGGCCGGAGGTATTCCGGTGATCAAAGCCCTGCGTGAAGGTTTGGTGGCCAATCGCTTTTCTCACATTTTCGGGATTTTAAATGGAACCTCCAACTACATCCTCACCCGGATGGAGCGGGAAGGCATCGCCTACGAAGACGTTTTGGATGAAGCTCGGAACCTCGGGTACGTGGAAGCCGATGAAGCATTGGATCTGGATGGTGTGGATGCGGCTCACAAGGCTGCGATTCTGGCCTTTCTGGCTCATGGAAGATGGATTTCTCTCGACGAAATGATCGTGGAAGGCATCCGCGACGTGAGCCTGATGGATATCGAAGCTGCACGGCATCTTGGTTGTAAAATCAAGTTGCTGGCTGTCATTGAAAAGAATTTTGAAACCAATCGGATTCGTGCCGGAGTACATCCGATGTTGATCTCTACGGATCAGGTGGTCGCCAGAGTGGATGAAGTCTTCAACGCGGTCAGTATCACCGGAGATGTGGTGGGCAATACCATCCTGATTGGTCGCGGGGCAGGGCAGGATGCAACAGCCAGTGCGGTGATCAGTGACGTAGTGGATGCGGCTCAAGTATTGAGAAATGGAGGCACCGGAGACCTGCTTTTACAGGAAGAAGCCTTCTACGGCCGAATTTCAGATGGAGCGACCATCGCGGGACTCGAAGACATCGAAGGTTGCTTTTACGTGAGGCTTTCCGTGCAGGATAAACCTGGCGTACTGGCCAAAGTTACTGAAGTGCTGGCCAATGCAGAAATCAGCATTTCCACTGTCGAGCAAACCACGAACCCGGAGACCGACACCGCCAACCTCATTCTGACGACCCACAAAACTACGGAAAAGGCCATGTCCGGAGCTATTGATCGCCTTCATGCGGAGCCAGCAGTGTTGAACCCACCCGTATTGATGCGAATTTTCGAACCAGTTCAAGCCTAGCTCCCACATCCAAACCAAGAACAAAGAACAAAGAACAAAGAACTACCCCCCAATGATCATTGTCGAAAAATATGGAGGTACCTCGGTCGGGGATGTTGACCGAATTAAGAATGTCGCCCGACGGGTGAAGAAAAGTTATGACGAAGGCCACAAGATGGTTGTCATCGTATCTGCCCGCAGTGGAGTAACCAATGAGTTGATTGCCCGTGCCAAAGCCATTACGCCCCATCCTGATGAGCGGGAGATGGACACCCTGATGACCTGTGGTGAGCAGGAAACCATCGCATTGACTGCCCTGGCGTTGCAATCCATGGGAGTTCCTGCCATTTCCAGAACGGGACCTCGTGCCGGTTTCAAAACCGATGGCAATCACATGCGGGCTCGAATTCAGGACATCACTGGCGGGGATATTCCGGAGTTGCTCGAAGAGGGCAAAGTTGTCGTGGTTGCTGGATTTCAGGGGCTGAGCCCGGATGGAGAAGTTACCACCATGGGTCGCGGCGGTTCGGATCTCAGTGCGATTGCCTTGGCAAAGGGAGTGAATGCGGACCTTTGCCGAATCAACACCGATGTGGATGGAGTCTACACGGCGGACCCCCGAATCGTGCCTGATGCCCGTAAGCTCAATGAAATTCACTATGAAGAAATGTTGGAGCTAGCCAGTGCCGGTTCCAAGGTCATGCAGTCCCGTGCTGTTGAATTTGCCAGTAAATACAATGTGCCTTTTGAGGTGCGATCCAGTTTTAACGAAAATCCCGGAACTATCGTGAAAGAAGAAGTAGCCTCCATGGAAGATATCCTGGTCAACGGCGTGGCTGTTGACAAAAACCAGACCCGAATCGGCGTGAGCCATTTGCCTGACCGGCCCGGAGCCGCTGCCAAGGTCTTCAATGCCCTAGCGGAAGCCGGTGTTCTGGTCGACATGATCGTGCAGAACGTTGGGCGTGAAGGCTCCGCCAACATTACCTTTACAGTGCCCAAGGATGATACCTACAAGGCGGAGTCTGCTTTGACGGAAGCTCTGAAAGATTTTGATGGTGCCACCGCTCAAACCATTGGTGACATTGCCAAGGTTTCTGTCGTCGGGCTTGGAATGCGTTCCCACAGCGGTGTGGCGGCAAAGCTCTTTGACGCATTGGCCAAAGCCTCCATCAACATCGAAATGATCACCACCTCGGAAATCAAGATCTCCGTGGCCATTTCCCTGGAACAGGCCGATGAAGCCGTACGTGTGGCCCATGCTGCCTTTGATTTAGGTTAACCCTGGGAGCATGGACGTTCCGAACACCCTCCTCTAACACCATGCAATACATCAGCACTCGAGGCGAAGCTCCACCAGTCAGCTTTTCCGAAGCCGTCGCCACTGGTCTGGCTCCTGACGCCGGACTCTACCTCCCGGAAAGTCTTCCCTCCATTGCGGACAAGCTGGAGGATTGGGAATCTCTTGGTTACGCAGACCTCTGTTTTGAATTCCTCAAACTCTTCGCCACCGACATCCCTGAGGACACTCTACGTTCCATTTGCCATCGTGCTTACGAATCCTTTGATGATCCGGCCATTGCTCCGCTCAAAACATTGTCGGACAAATTGCATGTGCTGGAACTCTTTCATGGGCCCACTCTGGCCTTCAAGGATTTTGCCCTTCAAGTACTTGGAAATCTCTACGAAGAGCAAGTTCGCCGCACGGGGCATCCCATCACTGTGTTGGGAGCGACTTCCGGCGATACGGGCTCCGCTGCGATTCATGGACTGCTGGGCCGTGAAGGGATGACGATCTTTATTCTCTATCCCGATGGTCGGATCTCTCCGTTGCAGGAGCG
>CAYSOI010000036.1:3371-18104 GCA_964432425.1 uncultured Opitutales bacterium
GCCGGATACCTGGCTTGCAAAATGGGCTTGCCAATTTCCGGCCTTCGAGTCGCCACCAACCAGAATGACATTCTGCACCGCTTCTTTACCACAGGTGATTATTCCTTGGGTGATGTTCATCCCAGCCATGCTCCCTCCATGGACATTCAGGTGGCCTCCAACTTTGAGCGGTTCCTCTGGTTTCACGAAAATGGGGATTCCCAAAGGGTTTGTGAAATCATGCAGGCTTTCAAGGAAACCGGCAGTGTACATTTTGATGATTTTGAGTCGGAAACCTTTTCCAGCAGTCGAACGAATGACGCCGAGATTGTGAACATCATCCGGGACATTCATCAACAGTATGGATACACCGTGGACCCTCACACTGCGTGCGGTTTCAAAGATCTGGACCCGGATCGTCCCCATGTGGTCCTTTCCACCGCTCATCCCGCCAAGTTTCCCGACACCGTCATTCAAGCCACAGGCCAGGAACCCATTTCCGAAGCTCTTGAAGCCCTGAAAGCCAAGGAGATTGTGAAGTATCCGCTTACCGCCGAAGTAGAGGCCATTTGCCAGTTCATCGAAAACCATGGGAGAGCTGGTTTGTAACCCGCTTATGTAGGATGGCAAACAAGGCGGGTTGCAAACCCGCACCCATTTTTCCTCCTTACCCAACAATCGGCCAACACCTCTTAGGCTAGGGTGGCGAATGCTGTATTCAGGATTTTAGCCGATCCAGCCATGCTCTCCAGTTTCATTCTCAAAGGCATGCTGACAATTCCCTTGCTGCTTCCCAAGTTCGTTTATCCCCATATTCCCGTAAACGCTGGATGACCAAGTGGATATCTTCTGTATAAAGGATCTCCGGGGTGTCCTTCCAAAACCAGAAACACGAAGGGTATTTTGTCACCAATTCCTTGGCCATTTGAATGGCTTCAGGAGGGGCAGGTGTTCCCACGTGTTCAGATTTCATGACATTTTGCATAACACTTAAAGCTAGCAGACTCCCTTTCCTTTGCAATGGGAGAGTGGACATTCCTGTCCACTATTATTTACGTTTTCAACGGCGGACTGGAAAATCCACCCTCCCAGTCAGAGCACATCTTCCGCTGAAAGGCAGATGGATTCGGCGACTTCGATGGCTTTGTCTCTGCCTGCGAAACGTGCGGCGAGGGCGAGGCCGAAGGCGATGGCGTCGCCAGCACCTCGGGAGGTGTAGATCTTGCCGTCTTCGACGAAGGGGGAGTTGGCGTCCAGGTTGGGGATTTCTTTCTGGCAGGTAAAGTGGGCGGCGATTTGGGTGTCGCTGGCCAGAAGTCCGGCATCTTTGAGGAGGAGGGGCGCGGCGCAGATGGCGGCGGTGGGTTTGCCTGAATCGGCAAATTGCTTCAGGAGCTCAGCAATTTTTGGGGTTTTGCGGAGTTCCATGACTCCGGGGCCTCCTGGGACTACGATGGCTTCAAAGGAAAGAGGGTTCTCGATATCCGAGAGCAAGGTGTCGGCGGTAAGAACAATGCCATTGCGGCCTTCCAGATTCAATTGATCCGAGGTGGAGGCGAGGACCACTTCCAGTCCGCTGCGGCGCAGGATGTCGATGGGGCCGACCGCTTCCAATTCTTCAAAGCCAGGGTGCAGAAGAAACAAGATTGTATTCATGACGGAGGGTTATGATGGTTTGAATTTTTCTTCTGCCAAGCTGACGGATTCCTTTATCTCGACTCTCAATGCTGAGATGGAGAGGGGTTTCATGAGAAATTTGATGTTGAGGTCAGGGTTTACAGCTTCTCTGGCGTAGGTGAAATTGGTTTGCCCTGTAATCAGAATACAGACGGTATCCTTGTTTTGCTCGTAGACTTTGTTCACGACTTCAATTCCGGAGATGTCCGGCATTTGGATGTCAGAAATCACGATGGAGAATGGGCCTTCTGCCTTAAACTTTTCCAACCCTTCCTCACCACAGGTAGCTGTGGTCACTTCATGGTTTTGAGACAGTGCTGCTTTTAAATACATCAGTACACCCGGATCGTCATCAATGCAGAGTATTTTCATAGTGAAACCAAATTTAGTAATGGATTCTCCTGCTTTATCTCAAGAGTAAACCCGCAAGAGGTGCTTACTGGCTCAGAAGCTTCCTGAACTCCTGAATCTTCTGCCAGTAGGCGTTGCCAGCATTATTCAACACGGAGTTCCCATGGCCTGCATAGTCCACCCAAAGGCACAGCTTGGGATCTTTGGCTTTGCGGAACAGTGCCTTGCCGTGAGAGATGGGAATCAAGCGATCCGCTTTGCCATGGACGATCAACAAGGGGCAATCAATGGAATCGACCTTTTTGATATTCTCGAAGACGTCTCCTGGGAGGATACCGATGCCGGTTTTGACCCGATAAACCGAGGTGAAAGTTTGCTCCAGGATCAAGCCGCCCAATTTCTTTTGCTTTGCCAGTTCGCAGGCTGGACCTCCACCAAGGGAGCGGCCGTAGGCAACAATCTTATCCGAAGTCAGCCCCTTTTCAGAGAGTAACCATTGGTAGGCCGCTTCTGTTGCTTCGTTGACGGTTTGTTCCGTGGGCTGGCCTTCTGATGTTCCATAGCCGGGATAGTCGAAGGCCAATACATGAAAGCCACCTTTGGTGCTCAGGGGGGCGTAATTGCTTCGGGCTGTTCCCAAATCCTCCGCATTGCCGACGCAGTAAAGGATCGTGTGGGTAGCATTGGGGCAGGGAATGTAGCTTGCCGTGATCTGGAGCCCACTCTGGGTTTTGATTTTAAGAGCTTTCTCTCCATCCCGGTAACTGCTGGGGGGTGCAGGAAAAAGCACTCGGTTTGTAAAAACAACCGAGAACAATAACAAACCAAGGTATCCGCAGATCGCGATCCCCAAAAATATCCCGAGAATATTCAGAATCATGCCTCCAGCACAAACTGAGACTTCTATCATGCAAGTGTAAAAGTTCTGAATTTGTTGCCAATAAAGGTTTGCTCGTTGGTCTTCCTCTCACACGATGTCCGGCTTTCGAACACAATTTACACCCGAAATTTCATGAAAATCTGTTGTATTGGAGCTGGCTATGTGGGGGGACCCACCATGGCTATGATCGCCCACAAATGCCCCGATGTCACTGTGACCGTCGTGGATATTAATGAAAAACGTATCGCCGCCTGGAATTCCAACGACCTACCGATCTTCGAACCGGGGCTTACGGAAATCGTGGAGCAGCAACGTGGCAAAAATCTCTTTTTCTCCACCGAAGTAAATGAAACCATTCGGGCTTCCGACATGATTTTCATCAGTGTCAATACACCGACCAAGACCTTTGGTATGGGGGCCGGAAGGGCAGCGGACCTTCGCTTTGTTGAGAGTTGTGCCCGGCAGATTGCCGAAGTCTCGGACACCGACAAAATTGTGGTGGAAAAATCCACGATTCCCGTTCGGACTGCTGAATCGATCAAGAGGATCCTGGATGCCTCCAGCACGAACGGAGTGAAATTCCAAATCCTTTCCAATCCGGAATTCCTTGCCGAAGGTACCGCGATTCAGGATTTGCTAAAGCCGGACCGGGTGTTGATTGGTGGAGAAGAGTCGCCCGCTGGCCAGGAGGCGGTACAGAAGCTGGTCAACATTTATGCAAATTGGGTTCCACAGGAAAGCATTCTTACGACCAACCTCTGGTCTTCCGAACTTTCCAAGCTTACGGCCAATGCGTTCCTTGCCCAGAGGATTTCCAGCATCAACTCGATCTCCGCCCTTTGTGAGGCGACCGGAGCCAATGTCGACGAAGTGGCTCACGCTATTGGACAGGACAGCCGGATTGGCCCGAAGTTTCTAAAAAGCTCAGTGGGCTTTGGCGGCTCCTGTTTCCAGAAAGACATTCTCAACCTCGTCTACCTCTGCGAACACTTTGGCCTGCCCGAAGTGGCGAAGTATTGGCAGCAGGTCATTGTGATGAACGATTACCAGAAGCAGCGTTTTACCCAGCAAATGATTCAGGCAATGTTCAACACCGTGTCGCACAAACGAATCGCGATCTTCGGTTACGCTTTCAAAAAAGACACCAATGACATCCGGGAGTCGGCAGCGATCTACATTTGCCGGGATCTACTCGAAGAGCAGGCTTACCTCGCCATCTATGACCCGAAGGTATCCAACGAAGACATTTACACCTCCCTCAACTGTGAACCAGAGGACCCCCGTATCCTAATCTGCCGCGATCCTTACGAAGCCGTCAATCAGGCCCATGCCATTGCTGTGCTGACCGAGTGGGACATGTTTAAGGATCTGGATTACCAAAAGATCTATGACCACATGCCCAAGCCCGCTTTCCTCTTCGATGGCCGGAACCTGCTCGACATCCCAGCACTGAGAGAAATTGGCTTTGATGCCGTAGGTATCGGCAAGGGCAAGGGGTAAGCAAAAGGACCTAACGTGGCGCATGCTTCCAGCTTGCGAATTCCTCAGGGTTCTTTTCCGATTGTTTGCCAGAACTCAAGGGGCACGTTTTCAGCTCGAACACCTTCAGGAAGGCCAGCTTCCTGTACCTTGCTGAACCAGGATTCCAGTCCCAATCGTTTGCACAAGGCACGGAGTTGTTTGCGGCGCATGGTGAAGATTTCGCGAATCCAGTCCCGTTGTTGTTTGGAAAAGAGGAAGGGGGCTTTTCGGAGTTGGAGGCACATGAGTACGGAGTCGACGTCGGGGACGGGGTGGAAGCAGGTTTTGGCGACGGGATGTTGTCCGGCGTCCTGGTAGGCGGCCTGGAGGAAGAGGCTGATGGCGCCGATGGATTTGGAACCGGGTTGGGCGAGGAGTCGGGAGGCGGCTTCTTTTTGGACGAGGAGGACCATGCGTTGGGCGAGTGTTCCTGCGAGGATGGCTTCGAGCCATGGACTGGTGATGGCGTAGGGCAGATTGGCGACGATTCGGAAGTCTGTGTCGGTGGGGAGGTTGCCGATGGGGGAGTTTACAGCATCTGCTTCGAGGAGGTCGAGTTTGCCTTCGGATTGTGGGAGTAGGTCATCCTTAAGATGCCGGACCATGATGGGGTCGCGTTCGACTGCGTAGACGTGAGTCCCGGCATTGAGCAGGCCACGAGTCAGTGTGCCGAGTCCAGGGCCGATTTCGACGATCTGCATTCCTGGCTCCAGTTGTGCCATTTCTATGGATTTGCGAACGAGGTTGGCATCGACCAGAAAGTTTTGGCCAAGGCTCTTTCGAGGTCGGACACCCAGTCGGTTCAGGTAGTCCTGGGTTCGGGTTGGAGATAGCAACGGCAAATTCATCTGTGCCACAAAAGCCAGTCATCTTTGAACATGACAAGAGGAAAACCTTGCTCCTCAGGAAGGCTGTGTCAAAACTCCGCCGACTTTGCACTGTCAACCCGGATCGAAACCCTGAAATCTACCATTCCAGAGAATTCCTTTATTCACATCAAAGGAGCCCGTGAACACAATCTTCAGAACCTGGACCTGGAGATTCCGAGAGATCAGCTGGTGGTCATTACGGGGGTGAGTGGTTCAGGGAAGTCGTCGCTGGCTTTTGATACACTGTATGCGGAGGGGTATCGGAAGTATATGGACAGTTTGTCCGTGAGAACCCGTGGGTTGCTGGAGCAATTGCCGAAGCCGGACATTGATTATGTGCGGGGTTTGTCGCCGGTCATTGCGATTGAGCAACGTACAGGCTCTGGCTCGAATCCAAGGAGCACGGTGGCGACGGTCAGTGAAATTGCGGATTATGCCCGGTTGTTGTGGTTGGTGGCTGGAGATCCGATTTGTCCGGAATGCGGAGGCAAGATCACTTCGAGGTCTTTGGATGATTGTGTGAACCACATTTTACGGGAACCTGAGGGGAGTCGATTGATGTTGTTGGCACCGGTTCCAGATGCTCCGGGATCTTTGATTCAGGAACAGTTGCCGGGTATTCGCCAGCGAGGCTTTCAGCGGGTTCGCTTGGATGGGGAGATCTACAATCTGGATGAGATTGAGGAGTTGCCGGTGGGGAATTCCGGGGAGGAGTTTACTTTGGAGGTGATGATTGACAGGATTGTGGTGCGGCCTGATCAGCAAAGCCGGATTGCGGACTCTCTGGAACTGGCTTTTAACGAGGGGCAGGGCACTGCGATTGTGATGGTTCAGGAGAAGCGGGATGCTCCTTTCCTGGAGTTTACTTTGTCGCAGAGGTTGTCGTGTTCCGATTGTTCTGCGACGTTTGATGAAGCGACGCCAAGGTTGCTGAATTGGAATCATCCGACGGGGGCCTGTGAGACTTGTCATGGGGTGGGCAAGACCTGGCAGTTTCAGGAAGAACTGTTGATTCCGGATCCTTCTGTTCCGCTGCGTAGTGGTGCGGTCAAGGGGTGGAAGTTTGGGGGGCCGAAGGTGATTTCCCTGCACAAGGCTCTGATGCGGCAGCTTTGTGATCAGCTGGACATTCCCAAAGGAACAGCCTGGCAGGATTTGGATGAGGCAACGAAGGAGCTTCTGCTGTATGGGAGTGGGGACCGTACGTTTATGATCAAGACCAGGACGGGGCGTCGCAACCGGGCGGAAGAGCAGCCTTGGGTCGGGATCATTAGGGATATGGAGCAGACTTTGGAGTCCGCCGGGGAGGCACTTCGGGCGCAGTTGATGACGTTGCAACTTTCTTCGACCTGCCCGGAGTGCGAAGGCAAGCGTCTGAATAAAAGGGCGAGGTCCATCTTTCTGGCAAACCGATCTTATCCGGATTTTCTTTCCATGACGATTGGGGAGGCTCACCAATTCATTGAAAGTGAAATTCAGCCGAATCCGGAATTTGATCATTTGCATGATGCTCGGAATGGGTTGCTGGATCGTCTACAGTTTCTCAATGAAGTGGGTTTGCATTACCTGACTTTGGATCGGGCTTACAATACGTTGAGTGGTGGGGAAATGCAGAGATTGCGGTTGGCCACTCAGCTGGGGATGGGGCTGGTTGGGGTGATCTATGTGTTGGATGAACCCAGTATCGGGCTGCATCCTCAGGACAATGAACGCTTGATCCAGACGTTGCAGAATCTTCGGAAGCGTGGGAATTCCCTGTTGGTTGTGGAGCATGATGCGGAAACGATGTTGGCGGCGGATACGCTGATTGAGTTGGGTCCTAAAGCTGGAACGCAGGGAGGCAGGTTGGTCTTTCAGGGTTCTCCCAAGGAGTGCATGATGGATGAGGACTCCCGGACGGGGGCTTTTCTTTCCGGGCGGGCTAAATTAGAGAGAAGCACTCCGGTCAATTTTGCGGAAAGTCGGCCTTGGTTGACCATTCGGGGTGCGACCCAGAACAATTTGAGGAACATTGATGTAAACTTCCCGGTGGGGCTGCTTTCCTTTGTTTGTGGAGTTTCAGGTTCCGGGAAGAGTACTTTGATCAACCATATTTTATCGAGGGCGGCAGCTTGGAAATTGAACCGTGCGAAGCAGATTCCTGGTACTCACAAGCGGATTGAAGGGTTGGAGCATTTTGAGAGAGCCATTCGAGTGACACAGGAACCGATTGGTCGGAGTCCCCGCAGCAACCCGGCAACCTTCGTCAAAGTGTTTGATTTGTTGAGGAGTCTCTATGCGAAGACACCGCTGGCGAAGTTGCGAGGTTATGGAGCCGGGCGGTTTAGTTTCAATGTCCGGGGAGGGCGTTGTGAACGTTGTCAGGGAGACGGCATGATTCGGCTGGATATGCAGTTTCTGGCAGATACGTACATTGATTGCCCCAGTTGCAATGGGAAACGCTACAATCGGGAAACTCTGGATGTTGAGTACAAGGGGATCAATATCTCCCAGGCTTTGGACCTAACGATCACCGAAGCTTTGCAACTGTTTAGAAAACATCCGCCTATTGCCAGAAAGCTGGAAACGATGGAAGCCGTGGGGCTCGGATATCTACATCTTGGTCAACCTGCAACAACGCTATCCGGAGGGGAGGCCCAGCGTTTGAAGTTGTCACTGGAGCTTTCCAAGCGGAGTCAGGGCAACACTTTGTACATTCTGGATGAGCCGACCACCGGGTTGCATTGGGATGACATTCAGAGGCTTCTGGATTTGCTGCTTCAACTTCGGGATGCTGGGAACACGATTCTGGTCATCGAGCACAATCCGGACTTGATTGAGCAGGCGGACTGGATTGTAGAGCTTGGGCCGGGAGGAGGCTCCGAAGGCGGAAACCTTCTTTTTGAAGGTGAAATCAATGACTTTCTGGCCTCGGGAGTAGATACGCCCACAGCTCAGTACTTCCGACGGGAAATCGGGGCGTAATCCAAGACCGCCCCTTAAGATTTGGTGGTCTCGGTAGTCTTTACATCACCAGAAACTTCTTCGGCCTTCACTTCCGTGCGGATACCGAAGGCTTCACCGACTTTTTCCACAAAAGGTTTCAGATCTTCCGGGGTGTGGCGATACCAGCTTCGGAGGTATGTTGGGAAATCCTGCTCTTCTTCCCAGACGGATTCATTGAGGTAATGAATGGCTTTCCATCCTTCCGGATGTTTCTCGAAGAGAGGCAACAGCCGGATGGCGACGGCAGCATTTCGGGTGCGATCCGTTGCATGGGTTTTCAAATAGACGGCATTTTCAGCAAAGAAGGTAGAGAGGTGAACGTCTTCTTTGAGTTTGTATCGGTCGATGCGTTCTGTGGCGTATTGCCTCAGGTGTTTGGAATAACCGGACCAATTCGGGTATGGAGGGTAATCTTCCCAGATCTTTGCCATGGCCCGCAGGGCAAAGAGAGATGCGACCTCGCAGATGGTCTCTTCAAACCATTTGTTGGAAGGGTCCCCATCTTTGTACTGGCAGAGAATGTGCCCAAATTCATGAGCAAATTGAAACGCATACTGGCACCAATAGCGGTCGCCGGTATTGAGTTTTACAAAATATTCTCCCCGTGGCCCTCTTTTAAATAATACAATTGGGCCTTCTTTTGACCGCATGACGATAACGGGGCGGATTACTTCGGGTTGTGCATATTCCCAGAGCGTTTCCGCTGTGGAGGTCAAGACTACCTCAATATCGGGCACGGCGACATCGCCCCAGTTAACTCCCACAACCCGAATGACCACAGGCTCTTTGCCTTGGATCGGAGTCATCCATGCAAACAGAAGGAGCAGCGGCATCAACAGCCCCCTTTTGCATGGATTTTTATCAACACGACTGGTTTTGATCACAGGAAACGGTGTTAAAAGTTTGAAGCAATATGATGAAAAACGTTCAAGCGGCGAGCTTTTTCAGTTTTCAGGGCAGGATCATGAACTTTGCAATTTTGGAAAAAAGTATCGTAATTCTTTGCCAAACCCAGAAAATGCCAGCCCCTTTAACTGAATTATAGAACGGACCATCTGTTCTTTACACCCAAACTACTGAACATACCCAGACTCAACTTATGAAAAGAGCCCTAATCACCGGAATTACAGGACAAGACGGAGCCTACCTTGCAGAGCTTCTAATCGAGAAGGGCTACGAAGTCCATGGGATCATCCGGAGGGCTTCCTCTTTCAACACCGGAAGAATTGACCACCTTTACAACAACCCGGAAATTCAAGGGAAACAGCTTTACTTACATTATGGAGACCTTTCGGATTCCGTGCATTTGGTGAAATTGCTTTATGAATTGAAGCCGGATGAAGTCTACAACCTTGGTGCACAAAGCCACGTGCGGGTCTCTTTTGATAATCCAGAATATACCGGAAATGTGACCGGAATGGGAGCCTTGCGGATTCTCGAAGCCATCCGTGAAGCCGGGCTCGTGAAAAATGTACGCTTTTACCAGGCATCTTCCTCGGAGATGTACGGAGATGTGCAACAAGTCCCGCAAACAGAAAAGACTCCGTTCTGGCCTCGCTCCCCCTATGCATGTGCCAAAGTTTTTGCCTACTGGCTGACGGTCAATTTCCGTGAATCTTATAACTTGCATGCCAGTAATGGTATCCTCTTCAACCATGAGTCTCCACTACGTGGGGAAACTTTTGTGACCCGAAAGATCACCCGTGCTGCAACTCGAATTAAGCTGGGGCTCCAGAAAGAATTGGTTTTGGGGAATCTGGATTCCAAACGTGACTGGGGTTTTGCCAAAGAATATGTGGAGGCCATGTGGTTGATGCTGCAACAGGATGAACCCGATGACTATGTCATTGCAACCGGGGAAACCCACACCGTTCGGGAATTCCTTGAAACCACCTTCGAACTGCTGGATCTGGATTGGCATGAATACGTTCGTTTTGATGAACGCTACATGCGACCTGCTGAAGTAGACCTTTTGATTGGTGATCCCGCCAAAGCGAAGAAACAACTTGGCTGGGAGCCCAAGGTGAAATTCCGTGAACTCTGCCAGATCATGGTGGATGCTGATATGGAAATTGCCAAAAGAGAGCAAGCCATGGAAGGCTGAGTCATGTCGGAGTTTGGTAAAACTTTCGTAGCTGGACACCGGGGCATGGTAGGCTCTGCGATTGTCCGAAAGTTCAACGCGATTGGTGAAGAGGATTTGCTTCTTCGAACCCGGAACGAGCTGGATTTGACCAATGAGGCTGCAGTTCACGAGTTTTACGAAAAAGAAAAACCACAAACCGCGATCATTGCCGCCGCCCGTGTTGGCGGCATTCATGCCAACAGCACTTATCCCGCCGAGTTTATCCAGGAAAACCTGGCCATCGCTCTACACAACATTCATGCGGCATGGAAGAATGGTGTAAAACGGCTGCTGTTTCTGGGCAGTTCCTGCATCTATCCACGAGGTGTTGAGCAGCCCATGAAGGAAGAGGCGTTGTTGACCAACAAGCCGGAGCCCACCAATGAAGCGTATGCCATTGCCAAGATTTGTGGACTGAAACTATGTGAGTTTTACCGGCAGCAGTACGGAGTGCTCTTTCACTCGGCCATGCCGACCAATCTGTATGGCCCTGGAGATTATTATCATCCGGAAAATTCTCATGTGATCCCGGCTCTGGTTCGACGCATTCACTTTGCCAAAGAAAACAATGATCCGGAAGTTGTCATCTGGGGAACAGGTAAACCAAAGCGGGAGTTTCTGCATGTAGATGATCTCGCGGAAGGCATTCTGCATGTTCTTCGGCTCGATGATCCTCCCGATTGGGTGAACATTGGCTATGGAGAGGATCTTCCTATTGGCGAACTGGCTCAGCTGATCGCCAAAACAGTTGGCTACGAAGGCAAGTTGGTCTTTGATTTCTCCAAGCCGGATGGTATTCCCAGGAAATTAATGGATAACACTTTGCTGCAAAGCACAGGTTGGAAGCCTTCCATTGATCTGGAGGCTGGTTTGCAAACCGCATACGAGGACTTTTCCCAGAGACTTGCCGATGGCACACTTCGCATGTAAGCATGCGCCACAAAAGAACGAGGTCCGCAGATGTTCCTCGCATTTAAACATCTGCAGACCTGTTCCATGGTTTAGGGGTCTCACCAAAACAAACTTACTCAAGAAATCATCTTAGTGTACAAATTTGGGGCGATGAGACTTTCTCGGAGGCCGCACATTTCCATTTCTCCGGATGTGCTCCAGTAAGGTTTTCAGGTCTTCGACTCTTCGCTCAATATCATTAAAACTTCTCGATTCTCCGGGAACGACCGGGTCTTCCACTTCAATGCCGGTCAGGAACCCCGCCAAGGCGGCTTCTTTTCCAAGTGAAACAGGCAAACTATGCTCTTCCGGAAAAGTGATTTGCACAAAGTCGGTGTTGGTTTCATGGCGATGGCAGCCGTTGCAGGTATTCAGAGCAAACTTGTGTCGTGCTTCATTATTGGCAATGCCTTCTGCACTCCAGGGAATATCAACAAACTCTTCGAAGAATGCAATCGTGGTAAAAGTCCTCTCCTCGAAGTCGGGAAAGTCCGTAGGTAGAAATGGCCCTGTAACTGATGTGGCGCCCAGCCACGCCGCAGGCGTCGAAAAGTTCCCTTCCATGAGGTCATTTTCATAGTCATTGATGAGCTGAGCAAAGTCCGGAGTACCATTGGCGAGCAAAGTATCGGGAGTTTGAGCCACAGTGTGCTGTTTCAGAAGGCCCGTTTCCGCATCCAGAACGAACTCTCTCAGCTCCCAGTTTGGGCCGAAAGAGAATTCATTGGTGCGAATTTGGTTAATGGAGTTCTGATTTGCCTTGTTAGGGGCTTTCCCAGCATCTGTGAAGCCTCGGGTGATCTTTTCAAGGTTCTCCTTGTAACGTTCACTTCCGAGACTGTAACGGCCCAGATTGTGCCATTTCTGAGCCCATTTATCGAGTTCTCTCATCTCATCTGCGACCAACTCATACTCGAAAATCACAATAAAGCCGCCAGCCGCTTCACCAACAACCGGAGGTAAGGGCATGCCTTCTTCGTTTAACACTCCAAAGACAAAACGTCCTTCTCCAGCCGTATGGACGGTCCTGCGATCATGGTCCCGGAGGTCCAGTCGGTTGACAATCGCCAGCAATTTGAAGGGAGCTTTGTTCAAATCGAGGCGTTCTCCTCCGCTGGCAGCCAACCATGGATCAATCAAAGCATGCCGAATTCCAGGGCGGGCAGGGGAGGTTTGGCCATTGATCACTTGGTCGGTTTCCCATTGTTCCAGCCACTTCAAGGTGAAGTCCGCAGGATCGTTGTCACCGGCCATGTTTTCCATCATGTACCGGAAGCTCCACACCGCATCGTCTCCGTTTTCTGGATTGGTTCGGAGGGGATCTTCAATGACCCGTAAATCCGTGATCATGAGCTCCTTTTCCGGAGTCACTTTCAGGTCGCGGTCCGATCCTCTACGAGGTCTTTCTCCTCTGGATGGACGGCTAATTGGGCTGGGACGGCGAAGATTGGTGGGCTTTGGAGGGCGAAAACGCGTAGTTTGTGCCAAAGGTTGCTTCGCTTTCTCTTCAATAACAACTTCTTCTTCCGGGGGAGGGTCTTGAGGCTGGGTTGCTGTGAAGTGTATGACAGTTTGGATAAACAAGAGAACAGAGAGGCCGATTATGCTGTTTTTTGCGACTTCGGCAGTAGTCGATGTGGTAGTTTTTTTCATAGTATAGGTTTCCTTGTTTTAGAACAGAACGACGAGGAGTCGGGAAACCGTATATTTTTCTTACAAAAAAATTTTCTAGGGTTTATTAGCTGCTGAAATTAGACTGGTCGATGGGGGCTGAAAAGGCTCGGTCTAGTTTGAGAATTTGTGTGCCAGAGGACAGGCGTGAGGCAAATTTTGGAGTTATCAGAGGAGTTTTCAGGCATGCTTTGCCACACATTCTCCTCGATAATGGGAGCCTGTAATTGGAATGAAAATATCCTGTATAGGAAACGCTATTTAGTGCGTGGATTTCGATGGTAATACAGAAAACCATCTTCCGCTCCAATTAAGAGATCAGGAATGGAATCGTTATTAAAGTCAACAATGGTAGGTGAAGTGGTATGACCTGCCAGACGTTTTCGAGCAAGAGTTCCGACATCCCGGAAGGTGGTGATCCCTTCTTTTGTGCCCATGTTACGCAGTAGGCTGACGTTGGGACTGTTCATCAGTAGGTCGACAAGCCCGTCTCCATTCCAGTCGCTGAGGGTAAATTTCCTGCGTCCTGACCTTCCGGCAGAGTCTCCGTTGAGGCGAAGTGTGGAGGGTTTGGAGGTTCGCTTTTTGAGGCTGTGTCGACTATTGTACTCGCCGTCACCAAGGAACATTCTTTCCGGTGGTTGAAGTGTGTTCATTGGGCTGTTGGGGATGCCCTTGTGCAGGACAAAGTAACCCTCGTGGTCGAGTAGGAGGAGGTCTTGTGTGCCATCTTTGTTCCAATCGTAGGCATAAGGTGTGGTTCTCCATTGGGTAACGAGATGGCCAGGTTCGGGATTCCACCAGTTCCAGGCAGGTTTGGGGGGATTTGCCTTCCATTGAACTTTGACAGGCCGGGCGGATTCTAGAACAGGTTTGGTGCGGGTGCCTTTATTTCGATACCACACCACTTTTCCATGGATACTGTTGACGATGATGTCGGGCAGAGAGTCGTTGTCCCAATCCGCCACAGATAAGGTAGTGTAGCCCCACTTTGCTTCCGCCGGGCCTTGGATGGAGCCGTTCTTTCCGGCTTGAATGTGGATCGTCTTGCCGTCGGCCTTGAGAAGAACCGGTTCCGCCCATTTGGGGAATTCGACCCCGGGCTTGGACAGGTTTTCAATGAAACCAATGTGTCCTGCCGTATTTCCGCAGATCAGGTCCTGGTCTCCATCGGCGTCCCAATCGTAGGCGAATGGGGTGACCAGGGCTCCGAATTTGATGTTCTCAGGTTCCTGTTGGAAATACCTGGGTTTGGAAAAGGTGGGAATGTTCGTCGCCGTCAACTTGCCGGTGTTTTCAATAAATGCCACTCGTCCATCCTCATCACCACTGATGATATCCATGTCCCCATCCTTGTCCCAGTCGATCACGGTTGGGGTGATCATCTGGAGATCCAGCCGAATCGGCAAACGTACAGGTTTTGCGTACTTCGGGGCAGTGCTGGTGCCTGTGTTCTGATAGTACAGAAAGCCATCCAGAAACTCGCCACAAAGCAAGTCGAGGTCTCCATCTTTGTCGAAATCTGCGAGGTTGGGGGAAGGCATGCCATAGGTATCCACGGGTCCATCCTCTGTCTGGATCTTTTCGGGCTTGGTGTACTTCGGCTTCTCGTTGGTCCCTGTATTCTTCGCAAAGTAGACATAGCCATGAAGCGGTCCGCGGGTCCATTCGCCTTCTGCATTGAAGGCATTGTCCCATCCATAGTCTGCCCAGTCTCCTATACC
>CAYSOI010000037.1:0-3853 GCA_964432425.1 uncultured Opitutales bacterium
TAGATATGAATGGCTTCGCCGAAGACGGAGGCGGCGGCTTCACCCATGGCTTCACTGAGAGTGGGGTGGGCGTGGATGGTCTCGTGGATTTCCTCCGCGGTGGCTTCGAGTTTCATGCCGAGGCCATATTCTGCGATCATCTCGGTGGCATCGTGGCCGATGATGTGGGCACCGAGAATCTCGTTGTATTTTTCCCCAACGATCAGTTTCACAAAGCCTTCTGGATGATTGATGGCGACGGCTTTACCGACGGCCTGGAAGGGGAATTTACCGACTTTGTAGGCGATGCCTTCTTCCTTGGCCTTTTCTTCGGTGATACCAATGCTGGCAACCTGAGGCAGGCAGTAGGTGCAGCCAGGGAAATCTTTGACGCGATGTGGTGTGCTGTGACCAAAGATGCCATTGACGGCATTGACCGCTTCGTAGGTTGCCACGTGAGCCAACCAGGGAGGTCCAATCAAATCACCGGCTGCGTAGATACCGTCGATGCTGGATTTGTAATTGTCATCCACCACGACGTAGCCGCGATCCATCTTGGGCTTCACTTTTGGCGAGAGCAGACCTTCGGTGTAGGCTTCTACCCCGATTGCCAGAAGCACGGATTCGACCTCCACATTTTCGGTTTTGTCACCTTTGACGAGGTCGAGCTTTACGCTGTCGGTACCGACATCCAAATTGTCGACTTTGGTGCCTGTGTGGACTTTGATGCCTTGTTTTTTGAAGGAACGTTGAAGGGTTTGCGAAACTTCTCCATCTTCCACCGGCACAATACGATCCATCATTTCCACCAAGGTGACTTCACAGCCAAAAGCATTCAGGAAATAAGCAAATTCCACGCCGATGGCTCCAGCTCCCATAATGACGATGGATTTGGGCATCTCGGTCATAGCCAGAGCTTCCCTGGAGGTCATGATGCGTTTGCCATCAACTTCGAGTCCTGGCAACTTCCGGGCCTTACAACCGGTTGCCAACAGGGTGTTCTTGGTATTGAGAAATTTGCCTTTGTCGGGGCCATCAACCACTTCGACCATGCCCGGCACGTTCACCTGCCCACGTCCCACGATGTAGTCCACCTTGTTTTTCTTAAAGAGAAACTCGATCCCTTTGCCCATCGTATCGGCCACATTGCGGGACCGTTTCATGACCTTTTCGAAATCCACGGTGATTTCTCCGCAGCTGAAGCCAAACTCTTCCGAATGCTGGGCAGCGGTGTACATTTCCGCACTTTTCAAGAGGGCTTTCGAGGGAATGCAACCCCAGTTCAAGCAGGTACCTCCCGCACGTTCCAGCTCCACACAGGCAACATTTTTGCCCAGTTGGCCTGCTCGAATGGCCGCAGCATAGCCCGCAGGCCCACCGCCGATTACTACAAGGTCATATTGGTTGAGTGCACTCATGGTTTCGTAATTATGCCGAGCTTGTGTAACGTGGCACGGCCGGAAGTCAATCGGCCAAAGGTAAATCTACCGCAACATTAGCAGCAGGAATGCATCTATTCGGTTTCGGGCATAGGTCCTACCAATCATTGGTGAGAAACAATATAGACGCGTCCTCACGCCAGGCAGGCATTTGGTGTTTTCATAGGTCGTATAGGTCGTATATGTCCTATATCAGGTAAAGTCCTGCTGAATCTGGTGCTTGAGGGCTTGCCAGTGTTGGAGGCGTTGTTGGATTTGGGCTTCGGCTCCGTTGGCGGTTGGTGAGTAGAAGTTTTGGGGTTCGAGGAGGTATTCCTGGCCGGAGATGGCTTCGGGGTAGTCGTGGGAATAGCGGTAGTCTTTGCCGTGTCCGGCGTCTTTTCCGGCTTTGCTGTGGGCATCGCGAAGCCAGAGAGGGACGGGCTGGACGGGACCTTTGTTGATGGCAGCTTTGGCTTTCCAGTAGGCTTCGCCGGAGGCGTTGCTTTTGGGAGCACAGGCCAGGAAGACGGTGGCGTGGGCGAGGTGATACTGGCATTCCGGCATGCCGACGAACTCGCAGGCCTGGGCGGCGGCATTGGCGACGAGGAGTCCGCGGGAGTCGGCCATGCCTACATCTTCGGAGGCCAGGATGACGAGGCGTCGGGCCAGAAATCTGGGATCTTCTCCGCCGACTACCATTTTGGCCAACCAGTAGAGGGCGGCGTCGGGATCAGAGCCCCGAATGCTTTTGATAAGTGCGGAGGCGGTGTCGTAATGTTCGTCCTCGTTGCGATCATAGCGGATGTGTCGTTCTTTGGTGAACGCGTCGAGGTGTTCGTCTGTCAGTTCAGTGCCGTTGGGCAAGCTGAGGATGAGGGTTTCGAGTGCGTTGAGGGCTCGGCGGAGGTCTCCGTCACTGATTTCGGCAATGGAGCGGAGGTGGTGAGGTTCGGCGGTGATTTGTGTGGCTCCGAGTCCGCGTTCTTCGTCGGAGATGGCTTTTTGCAGGACTTCAATGACGGCTTCCGTCGTGATGGGAGCCAGTCGAAAGAGTTGACTGCGACTGAGCAGGGGAGGGATGAGATAAAAGCCGGGGTTGTGGGTGGTGGCTCCGATGAGGCGAATGCTGCCGGATTCAACATCGGGGAGCAGCAGATCCTGTTGGGATTTGTTGAAGCGGTGAATTTCGTCGATAAAGAGAACGGTGCGATGTTTGTTGTCGTATCGGGCCATGCGGAGAACATCGCGGAGTTCCGCCGTGTTGGAGAGCACGGCGTTGAGTCGCACCATCCGGGAGTCGGTTTCGGCGGCAATGACTTCGGCGAGGCTGGTCTTGCCACAGCCGGGTGGCCCGGCCAGGAGGATGCTGCCGAACTGGTTGTTGGCAATTAATCGGGGCAGGAGTGCATCGGGGCCGAGGATTTCCTCATGGCCCACCATTTCCTCCAACTTGGTGGGTCGCATTCTAGCAGCCAAAGGAGCATGTTCACGAAGGGACGATTCCGATTCCTGTGAACTGTCTTCAAATAAATCCGGCTGTGGAAGGGAGTTTTTCAAGAAAGTGTTTTCTATAAAGTGTTGGGTTGTTAGGTTGCAGGAAAATGAAAAATCAAAGCAAGAGCAAAGGGATGTCTGTGGCAATGACGATTGCGGGTTCGGATAGTGGGGGTGGGGCCGGAATTCAGGCAGACTTGCAGACGTTTTCCGCCATGGGCGTCTTTGGTACAACGGTCATCACCTCTCTGACTGCGCAGAATCCGGATTCGGTCTCGGCTGTTGAGAACACTTCGTTAGCGATGATTGAAGCTCAATTTCGGCAGGTGATGGATTTTTTTCCGGTGACGGCCGTGAAGACGGGGATGTTGCCCCATGCGGAGTGTGTGGAGCTGGTGGCGAAGTTGTTGAAGGAGGAGGCGGAAAAGCGAGATTTTGCTGTGGTGGTGGACCCGGTCATGGTGGCAACATCCGGGAGTGAACTGGCGGGAGGTGTTGTTGTTCCCGCTTTCCAAGAGGCTCTTTTTCCCATCGCGGATTTGATAACCCCGAATGTCTGTGAGGCAGAGGTACTGCTTGGTTCGAAGCTTGAATCGGTCGATGACTTGGAAAAGGCTGGATTGGAGTTGGTCAACCAATTTGGAGCTAGTTTTCTCATGAAGGGCGGTCACCTGGAGGGGAATGTGGCCGTAGATGTTTTGGTGGAAGAGAGTGGGGAGGTAAACAGGTTTGCCAGTCCAAGAGTTGAAGGGGTGAACTCTCATGGAAGTGGATGTTCCCTTGCAGCAGCAATTGGAGCAGGTTTGGCTAAAGCAGAGAGTTTACAGCAGGCCATCACTAATGCCCGAAGCTTCCTGGAGAAGGGGTTTCGAGAGCCTGTGGAGATTGGGGGAGTGCGGTATTTGCGGAGAGGGTAAGTGGACGTATAGGACGAATAGGACCTATGGGACTTATCTCTC
>CAYSOI010000037.1:3953-17761 GCA_964432425.1 uncultured Opitutales bacterium
CGGGGATGAGGTAGTTTTGGATGTAGTCTTTGACGGCTTCGGGGAGGGGGGTGATTTCTTTTTCGTAGCCGGTTTCCTGGAGTTTGGTGATGTTGGCTTGGGTGTGGTATTGGTATTTGTCGCGGATGGCTTCGGGCATGTCGATGAAGTCAATCTGCGGGGTTTTGTCCATGGCGGCGAAGATGGCGTTGGCGAGGTCGAGCCAGGTGTTGGCTTTGCCGGAGCCGAGGTTGAAGAGGCCGGTGGCGTTCTTTTTGGCGGCGAGGTGGAGGGTCATCTCGACGGCGTCTTTGACGTAGAGGAAGTCTCGTTTTTGTTTGCCATCTTCGTAGTCGGGACGGTGGCTGCGGAAGAGTTCGAGTCGGTTGCTTTTTTTGATTTGGTGGTAGGCTTTGTTGACGAGGCTCCGCATGTCATCCTTGTGGTTTTCGTTGGGGCCGAAGACGTTGAAGTATTTCAGGCCGGTTATGGTATCGAACCAGCCTTTTTTCTGTGCCCTGGTGTCGAACATGTGCTTGGAGTATCCGTACATGTTGAGGGGGCGAAGTTTGTAGAGGTCGGGTTCTTGGTCATCCATGCCTTGGGAGCCATCTCCGTAGGTGGCGGCGGAGGATGCGTAGACGAAGCGTGTCTGGGTGTGGAGGGCGTGTTGGGCGAGTTCGTCAGTAAAGGCGAAGTTGTTTTTTACCAGATAGGCGGCGTCGGTTTCGGTGGTACTGGAGCAGGCACCGAGGTGGAGGATGAGGCTGTAGGGGTTTTTGTGGGTGCTTTTGATGCTGGCCAGAAGTTCGTCGGCTTCGAGGTAGTCGTTGAATTGCAAGGGCACGAGGTTCTTCCATTTTTCACTTGTGCCCAGAATGTCCGAGATGTGGATGTTGGTGTGGCCGTGTTGGTTGAGGGCTTGAACGAGGGCACTTCCTATGAAGCCTGCTCCGCCGGTAACGAGGATTCTTCCAGTGAAGGGGTACATAATTTTAGGGGGTTACTGAGAAAGTTCTATGCTGCGGTCCCTGGCAGCGTTGGCAGCGTTGGCAACGATTTGTGTCAGGTGATCACGCTGGAAGGATTCCAGGGCAGCCTGGGTGGTGCCTCCTGGAGAGGTGACGGCGTTGCGGAGTTGGGTCGGGGTTTGTTGGGATTGTTCGAGGAGTTTGGCGGAGCCGATAAAGGTTTGGGTGGCCAGGAGTTGGGCTTGTTCCGGGCTTAGGCCGAGTTGGGTGGCGGCTTCTGCCAGGGTGTTGGTAAATTGAAAGAAGTAGGCGGGGCCACTCCCGGAAATGGCGGTGATGGCGTCGATTTGTTCTTCGGGGACAAGGAGGATGTGGCCGAGGGTGCCGAGTATGGATTCGATGCTTTGGGTGTCGGAGTCGGAGAGTTCTTCTTCGGGTGTGTAGGCGGTGACGCCTGCCCCAATGCTGCCGGGGGTGTTGGGCATGGTACGGATGATTTGCCGGGAGTCGGGGAAATGGTTTCGGAGTTTGGCAATGGGGGTGCCTGCGAGGATGGAGAGGAGGGTTTTGCCAGCGGCCAGTTTGGGGATGTTGGGGTCGAGGTCGTCGAGTTGCTGGGGTTTGCAGGCCAGGAGGATCAGGTCAGTTTCGGGGGGGAAGTCGGTCGGCTTTTCGCAGTAGTGAATGCCTGTGAGTTGGGAGAGGGTTTTGCCGGTATCATCGTCGCCGGAGCAACAGTAGAGGTCTGTGGGTGGATAGAGTTTGCGTTGCAGTAGTCCCTGGACGATGGCGGTGGCCATGCGACCTGCTCCAATGAAGGCGAGAGTTTTCATGTGTTTGGAAGGGTGGGTAACTTTATCGGAAAGTGTCCGGCTTGGAGTCTTCGTTTTCTGGAAGAAATCCTGGAACTACGCTGGTCTTGGTCAGCAAGTCATGTCCAGCCCGCCGGTCTTTTCGAAAGAAGGCGATCATGAAATTTCCCACAAGAAGAAATAATACTGGGTGGCCGAGGCTGAGGGCAGAAATGGTTTTGATGGAAGAGCGGACGAAGAGTTGTCCGAGTGGGGGGATGCGGGGAGAGTCGCGGTAGGCGGTGCGGAGGTTGAAGATTTTTTTGCCGAGAGTAGAGCCACCCAGCAATACTTCGCTCAGTGTAAAATAAAACAGGAGGAGGAAGAAGGTCAGTGGCTGGCTCATCATCATGAGCTTGTAAAATTGAGGATTTTCTTCTGCCAGTTTCTCTAGGTTGTTGGTGATGGTATCCAAATCCGGTGTTTCGGAATTGGATTTGGAGAGTTGCTGGGAATGTTCCTTGAAGGTTTCCATGCCTTCGGGATACAGAGTCCCGAGGATGGTCAAGGTGATGAAAATGACCAGGAACATGTCCAGCAGGAAGGCGATGCTCCGGAGCATGATATTGGCCGGAGGGTATTCAGAAGGGCTGGAGAGTTTACCGAGCATGATTTTTAGAGAAAGAGATTTCGGGGCTTATCTTTTTAAACGGAAGCCAATGATGGCACCCATGATGCCACCGACAATGTGTGCCAGTTGAGAGATGTTGTCCTCCTTGTTTAGGCCATCGGTGATTTCCTGTCCAATAAAGATTCCAGCAATGAGTATGAAGGTGAGCGGAATCGTTCCACTGCGGATGTTCACAATGGAGGAGAGGATGATGAACATGTAGACGATGCCGCTGGCTCCAAGGAGAGGGTATTGGGAGAGGAGGATGTTGGCCGCACCGGTGATGACGGCAGTCAGCAGGATCATGAAAGCCAGCAAGGAGGAACCGTAGCGATCCTCCAGAATGGGGCCGAGGAGGAGGAGGAAGGTCAGGTTGCCGAAGAGGTGTGGTAAGTTGCCGTGGGCCAGTACGTGTGTGAAGAGCTTGAGGTAATGGCTGGCGTTGTTGATGGCAAACCCGCCTCTTCCGGGGACGGCGCAGAAGTTGTCCAGTTGGAGAATAAAGATGATGATGCAGAGAAAGGAAAACAGGAGAACGGTCGGCGCATTAAAGTGAATGCGGGGCAAGGTCATGGTCTGCATGGAAAGGGGGAGGCTTGGGACAAGCTGGTGGAGGAAATGAAGGCTCTGTAAGGATTATGCATCCGCTTTAGCCATGTTTTGATTGCGGGCTTTTACGGTGTTGCTCATGAGCATGGCGACGGTCATGGGACCGACTCCTCCGGGAACGGGTGTGATCTTGGCGGTTTTGGGAGCGACATTATCGTAGTCTACATCACCAACGAGGCGGAAGCCGCTTTTGCGGGAGGCGTCTTCGATTCGGTTAATGCCTACGTCAATGACGACGGCTCCAGGTTTGACCATGTCTTCGGTGACGAATCTGGGTTTTCCAATCGCGGCGATGAGGATGTCGGCCTGACTGGTGATTTCCTTGAGATTGGCAGTGCGGGAGTGGCAATAGGTGACGGTGGCATTGCCGAAAGGATGCCGACGCAGCAGGAGCAGGCCGGCGGGTTTGCCGACGATGAGGCTGCGTCCCAGCACGACAACGTGCTTGCCGCTGGTTTCCACATCACTGTGTTTGAGGAGTTCGACAATGCCTGCTGGGGTGCAGGCGTGAAAGGCTTCCGGGTCTTCCTGCACGAGTTTTCCGGCGTTGATTACGTTGAAGCCGTCGACGTCTTTGGTGGAGTCCACGTGGTTGAAGATGGTATTGCTATCTATGTGTGAGGGGAGGGGGGCCTGGACGAGAATGCCATGAATGTCCGAATCTGCATTCAGGCGGTCGATTTCTGCCATGAGTTCCTCTTGAGTGATGCTTTCGGGGAAAACATGAAGATGGCTTTCAATCCCGAGGCTGGCGGCGACTTTTTGCTTTTTGTTGACGTAGGAGATGGAGGCCGGGTCTTCGCCGACTCGTACAAAGGCGACGCCGGGGCTTGTTCGATTGTCGTTCTCCAGTTCTTGCCGCAGTTCGTTAAGGATTTTTTCAGAGATGGCTTTACCGTCGATAATTTCCATGGGAGGGATTAAGAGATGCTGTGTTCAGGCAATTCAGGTTGTAGATCAAGCCCCAATCGGTGTGGTTCAGGCAGCACTCTCAGGGAACTTCGGGAAACAAAGTCGTATCAACTGTCAGGAAACGGGTTTACTAATTCTGAGCGTTGGCCGGTTTGGCCCGGTTGGCATTTTCGGCTTTCAACATGTTGAGACGGAGGGTACGGCCTTGAATGACGGGGGTGTCGCCGTCCACATTTTCTTCCAGCGGGCCTGAAAGAATCACCTCTTTGTTGGCATAATTGAGGATGTTGCCGACTTTGATGTCTTCCACTCGAACGTAAGCAATGCGTTTCCCTTTTGCATCGACCAGTTGCCATGGGCTGTTTTCTTCCTTTTTTGAACGGCCCGGGCGAAGGGAGAAGCCTTTCTTGTAGACGAGTTTGCCGGTAAAATCGCGGGAAATGGACACGGTGGGTTTGAGTTCGATGGGGAGTTGGCCGGGGTTCAATTGGGTGGGGGTGGTTTCCCGGACTTCGAGGGGGTCGAGTTCACGGATTTCTTCCAGGAGTGCGGAGGACATTGGGCCGACCGAGCGTTTGACTTCGTTGGGGTCGAGATTTTCGAGGTGATCAAATTCGCTGATGGTGGAGGAGGGTGCAGCCGCCGCAGAAATTTGTGTGCGAATGGTGATTTTGGGTTCTTCTTCAGAACTAACTGCGGGAGCATCCACTACCTCTTCCAGGTTTTCGGGAGCCTTGGGTTGTTTTTCGGGAGCAGCCGCCGGATTTACGGGTTGTGGGTCTGCGAGAACGACTGTGGGCTCAGTTTCCTTTTCTGGCTTAGGAGTTGGGGTGATGGGGGGCAACGGTGCAATGGGGGGAAGTTCGGTTGCATTGGCGGCAATGCTTTTCTTTTCAAAATAGACGGTGATGGGTTTGCTGAGCAGAACTTTGGTCCATTGGCCGGGCTCGATGACTTTGGTGAGCTCTTTTCCGGAGGTAACGGCGATCAGGCTGCTGGTCTCGGAGGGTTGCAGATAAATTTTGGAACCGGGCTTGAGGGTCAGTTCTTTCTGAACATTGGTTTGCTGAGTGTAACCGGTTTGCTCTACGGCAAGCTTGGCTTGTTTCCATCCTTGCTGTGCTTTTTCCGGAGTGGCGGCATCTCTGGGGAGAACGAGCTGATTGAAGTCCACTTCCTTGTAGAGTGCAGACTTGGCATCAGGCTGTAAGAATACAGGAATCTTGGCTTGTAGCCAGGTTGTTGCGAAGGGAGTGAGTGCGGTCAGTAGAAGGGGGATGGTTTTGAGTGGTCTCATCTTTTCTTTTTTTTAGGTTTTTGCCCAGGTTGTTGAAACAGTAGAATCTCTTCCTTTTCATTCAATACCTTTATTGCACCAGTTGGCATTCCTTTGATGCGAAGTCGGCCAATTTGGGTCCTTCGGAGGCGGACAACTTTGTGGCCAAACGATTCCAGTAGCCGGCGGATTTCCCGCTTTTTTCCATGGCCGAGGTGGATTTCGAGTCGTTTCAAGGCATTTTCTCTTCTGGAAAGTGGAAGGACTTTGTCGAAGTGAAGAAATTCTCCATCAATTTCCCGCCCCTGGACGAGTTTCGGGAGGAGGTTTTCGTCAATTTCGTGGCCTAAGTTGACATGATAGACCTTGTGGACGCCGTTGGCGGGATGGGAAAGATCGTTGGCGAGGTCACCGTCATTAGTGAGAACGAGAAGGCCTTCGCTTTCTTTATCGAGTCGGCCAGCACTGAAAAGGCGCTGGTTTCTCCATTGTCTGGGAAGAATGTTGTAGATGGTGTCCTCATGGTGGGGATCACTGTGGCTGCAGAGCACACCTTTGGGCTTGTTCATTAATAAAACCACTCGCTGGCTGATTTTGAATCCTGGAGTGCTTGGCCGGAGAACTTTTCCCCTGACGGAGATGCTGTCTTCTTCCGGATTGGCCTTTTGGCCCAGTTCGGCAATTTTTCCATTTACCCGCACTTCACCGTCTTCGATGAGCATTTCGGCTTGGCGTCTGGAGGCAATTCCCGCTTCCGCGATAATTTTCTGAAGACGCAGAAGGGTGGGTTTCGAAGAGGTTGAAGAAGGTCCAGGCATGTTCCGGAAATTTTTTTGAAGTGGCGACGTTACTGTTGCAAAAATAATAGAGGTTACTTTTTTGCAACGAATGACCCCCGATACGCAAGCTTCCCCGTGTGAATTTGATAAAGACAATCCTTTCTTTGCAAAGATTGTGGAAAACCGGCTCCTGAATGGAGAAGGTTCTGCCAAGGAGACGCGTCATTTTATAGTGGATCTGGAGGGAAGTGGATTAGAGTACAGCTGTGGGGATTCTCTGGGAGTTTATCCTACGAATAATCCGGCGCAGGTGGAGGCTATTTTAAAAACACAGGACTGGACTGGAGACGAATCTGTTCAACTTCCGAAGGATGATTCCGGTATTTCTCTGCGGGATGCGTTGCTGAAACGCCTTGCGATAGGGGATCAGTCCAAGAAATTTTTGCAGGCTGTGTTGGAAAGAGCCGGAGACAGCCCCGCCAAGGCCGAAGCGGAGGCGTTGTTGGACCCGGCCAAACGGCAGGAGCTCAAGTGGTATCTGGAGGAACGTCACCTGATTGATTATCTTGAGATTTTTTCTGACATTCAGTGGCAGCCGCAGGAACTGGTTGCTCTGATGAAGCGTTTGGTACCAAGACTTTACTCCATCGCTTCCTCACCAACCCGTTCTCCCAATGCGACGCATTTGACGGTAGCCATTGTTCGCTACGAGACTTTGGGCAAAGCCAGGGAAGGGGTTTGCACGACGTTCATGACGGACCGGGTGGAAATCAATGCACCAGAAGTGCCGGTTTTTATCGCCAGTTCCCATTTTGGACTGCCGGAAGATGGGGCCACCGATGTCATCATGGTGGGACCCGGGACCGGTATTGCTCCTTTCCGGGCTTTTCTTCAGGAGCGGGAAGACCGGGAGTGTTCCGGTCGCAACTGGTTGTTCTTCGGAGACCAACATGCCAAGACGGATTATCTGTATGGCGAGGAATTTGATGCGATGCAGGAATCCGGATTGCTGCAAAAAGTCTCCCTGGCGTTCTCCCGTGACCAGGCGGAAAAAGTGTACGTGCAGCATCGGATGCTGGAAAATGGCAAGGAACTTTGGGACTGGATGCAGGGCGGTGCCTACTTCTACGTCTGCGGCGATGCCAGCCGCATGGCCAAGGATGTGGATGATGCCCTGGCTCAAATTGCCCAGGATCATGGCGGAATGTCCGAAGCCGAAGCGAAGTCCTGGTTGAAACAATTACGTAAAGAAAAGCGTTATCAGCGTGATGTGTATTGATCTTCTGCATTGGGATCACATGTTTTCCCACCGATGAAGATCAAACAACTGGCACTTCCTCTGGCACCTGCAATCGGAATCCTTTCCGGCTGGGTGGCCTATGCACAGGGTATGGACCCAATGGCGGCGAAGACGCTGATGGTGGCCGTCTGGACGGCGATTTGGTGGGCCTTGGAGGCGATCCCCATTCCTGTGGCTTCCCTGGTGCCCTTGGCATTGTTGCCCACCTTGGGAGTGTTGACGGACAAACAGGTCGCCATGGCCTACGGGAACAAACTGGTTCTCCTGCTGATGGGTGGTTTTCTGTTATCCAAAGCGATGGAAAAGAGTGGTGTGCACCGAAGGTTGGCCCTCATGATGGTCAACGTGTGTGGCGGCAATGGCGGGAAAAGTTTGGTACTGGGATTCATGATCGCCTCTGCGGTCCTGAGTATGTGGATCTCTAATACGGCCACGACGCTGATGTTGCTGCCATTGGCCATTGCGATTCTGGATGGCTCGGAAAGCCGAAAGATGGATATCCCTCTGCTGCTTGGAATTGCCTACGCTGCCAATGTTGGTGGTTTGGGTACACCGATTGGTACGCCGCCGAACCTTGTTTTTATTGAGCAATACAAGGCCGTCTCCGGCAATGAATACACTTTCAGCATCTGGATGACACGTGCGTTGCCTGTGGTCGTGATTATGGTCCCCTTAATCTGGCTCTGGTTGACCCGTAGCCTCCATGGTCGGGAAACCTTAAAACTTCCGGATGTGGGGAAATGGCGGGTGGAGGAAAAGCGGACCCTCATCGTCTTTGCCTTCACCGCTTTGGCATGGGCTACCCGTAAGGAACCATATGGAGGCTGGAGTGCCGCACTGGATGTGTCTGGTTCTAATGATGCCTGCGTTGCCTTTATCAGTGTAATTCTGCTCTTCAGTCTACCCAGTGGCGAAAAGAATGGGGAAAAACTACTGGATTGGAAAACCGCCTGTACCATACCCTGGGGCATCCTGATTCTCTTTGGCGGGGGAATCGCCATTGCGACAGCTTTCAAAACCTCCGGTCTGAGTGAAACCATTGCCACTGGTCTCACCGGATTACAGGATATCCCCCCTTATTTCCTCATCCTCCTCATTTGCCTGGCTGTCACGTTTCTCACGGAAATGACGAGTAATACGGCGACTTCCATCCTGCTCATGCCCATCCTGGGAGCGGCTGCCGTAGCCACGAATTTGGACCCGGCTATTCTGATGTTACCTGCCGTCTACAGTGCCAGTTGTGCTTTTATGCTCCCTGTTGCCACAGCTCCCAATGCGGTTGTTTTTGGTACAGGAAAATTCTCCACCACCCGGATGATGAGCGAAGGGTTTGTTCTGAATTTGATCGGAGCCTGTGTGATCTCCATTTTGTGTTTCTTTATGCTGCGGTAGGGTAGTGTGGACAGAGTGGGCACGGTGGCCTTCGCAATCATGGCTCTGACTCTTGAAGCAGCTTCAGAAATGCTTGGTGGAGAAAGATTTTTTCACGACCTACTTTTTCTTCTTTTAATATTCCAATGCGGATTAGTTCCTTGAGGTAAGAGCTGGCAGTTTGTCGTTTGCAAATCCCAGAATCTACCAGATTGGCAATTCGGCAATAGGGTTGGGTAAAGAGGATTTCCAATAGTTCTCCAGAATAAATTTTTGGAAGTTTTTCCTGAAGTTTGTTTCTGGTTTCCTGAATTAGGATTTGGATCTTTTGAATCTTCAAAAGTGTCCACTTTGCCGCATCTTCCACACCCTTGAGCATGAAAAGTAACCAGTTCTCCCACTCTTGAAAACGGGTGACAGCTCTGAGGTTCAGGTAATAATCGGTTTTGTTTTTGAGAATGTACCGACTGTGGTAGAGAATCGGGGAGTGGAGTAGTCCGGTTTGTACGAGATAGAGTAGATTGAGTATTCGCCCCGTCCTTCCATTACCATCCGTGAAAGGGTGGATTGCTTCAAATTGGTAGTGAGCGACTGACATCACTATTAGCGGGTCTAGGTTCACTGAATTGTTAATGAATGTTTCCCAGTTCGAAAGCTTTTCGTTGAGAACATCTGATCCTGCAGGAGGAGTATAGATAATTTCACCAGTGGGCTCATCGGTTAAGTGAGTCCCGGAGCCTGATCTTATCTTCATTGGTTGATCTTTGATTTCCGAACAGACCAATTCGGCAATTCTTCTGGAAATTGGTTTTCTTTTGATTTCCTTACACCCTGCTTTCAGTGCATTTCGGTAATGAATGGCTTCCTTGGTGGCTGGATCTGGAGTTTGTTCAAGTAAGCTGGAGCGAAAGAGTTTGTCAGAAGTCGTCACAATATTTTCGATCTCTGAACTGGATTGAGCCTCAAGTATTGGGACTACGTTGATCAAGAGGGTTTGATTGGGTAGATTCTCTGCCGCTTGTTTGAGTTCTGCCAAGGCTGATCGGGATTCAATGCATTGTTTTAAAATGGCTTTGGTCTCCAGTTCTGTTGTTGGAGGTAGCAAGGGGAGGGTATTGAATGGCAATGTAGGCTCCCAGGATATGTCTAAACTTTTTTCTTTTTTCGACATATCCTGAGGGTGTGTCGATGGCTTCGACATGTCAATGGGATGTGTCGAAATATTTTGATAATTTCGACGTATGTTGCTGTTGGGACCTATTCTTTGTGATTTCGGCTGGCAAGTTGATCAAAGGTTTTCATGATGAATCGCTTCAAGGCGAATGGAAGGGCTTTCGTTCATCAAGACTTGGTAGGCAGTACCGAGTGATCTACCAAATTCATCAAGATCAAGTTCTGGTTCAAGTTGTCCGTATTTCTCCTCCTGACTACAGAAAGAAGTAAAATGAAAGAGTACCATGTTGCCCAAAAGCAGATTGAAGTCAGTGTGGGGGAGTCGGTTAAGATTATCCGAGAGCTACAGGAAATGAGCCAAAATGAGCTCGCCAAGCTGACTGGAATTCCACAGTCCACAATCTCGGCGATTGAGAATAACCGGATCAATCTGGGAGTTGAACGAGCGAAGCAATTGGCCTTGGCGCTTAAGTGTCATCCGGCAGTGTTAGTATTCCCTGGCTGGGATGTTCATAACGCTGCATAGAATTGGTTCGGCCAATGGTTTGAGGTGCTTGTCGCTAATTAGCTGCTCAAAATTTACGCTAGGCCAGGATGTCTTGGATGACATGGCCGTGAACATCGGTTAGGCGGTAGTCTCTACCGGCGTGGCGGAAGGTGAGGCGTTCGTGGTCGATGCCGAGGAGGTGGAGGAGAGTGGCATGAAAATCGTGGATGTGCATGGGTTTTTCGGTGGCCTTGAAGCCGAAGTCGTCAGTTTCGCCGTAGGTCATGCCGCCTTTGACTCCGCCGCCAGCCATCCACATGAGGAAGCCGTGAGGGTTATGGTCTCGGCCATTTCCGTTTTCGCTGACGGGGGTGCGTCCGAATTCTCCACCCCAGATGATGAGGGTTTCTTCCAAGAGGCCGCGATCTTTGAGGTCGGCGAGGAGGGCGGCGATGGGTTGGTCGATGTTTTTGGCGAGGTTGGGAGTGGATTTGTTGTGATTTCGGTGAGTATCCCAGGGTTGCCCGTTACCATAGTAAACCTGGACGAAGCGGACTCCGCGTTCAGTCAGTCTTCGGGCCAGTAGGCAGCCGTTGGCAAAATGGCCTTTTCCGTAAGACTCCCTGGTTTTTTGAGGTTCTTTGGATATGTCGAAGGCATCGGTTGCGGCAAACTGCATGCGGTAGGCAGTTTCCATGGCTTCGATTCTTCCTTCGAGGAGTGGGTTGGATTGTTCGGGTTGGGCGGCCAAGTGTTCCTGATTGAGGGCTTGGAGGAGATCGAGTTGGCGGCGTTGGGCTGCTGGGTCCAGTTTGGGATTCCGTAGCCAGGGGATCATTTTTTTGGGGTCCAGATTGGAGTGATTGATGTAGGTTCCCTGGTGTTGTTGTGGCAGGAAGGCACTGTTCCAAAGGATGGAAAAGCGAACGGGGCGTCCCGGACACAGAACGATATAGCTGGGCAAATTGGCATTTTCGGTGCCGAGGCCATAACTCATCCAGGCTCCCATGCTGGGGACTTTAGGAGTCATGGTGCCGTTGTTCATGAGGAGGAGTGCCGGGCCATGGTTTGGGTTGTTGGTGTAGGCGGATTTCAGAATGCAAAGATCATCGGCAAACTGGGCAGTCTTGGGGAGCAATTCGCTGACGTGTAGTCCGCTTTCCCCATATTGCTGATAGGCATAAGGGGCATTGAGCAGGCCACCGGTGGGGCGTTCGGTTTTCAGATTGGTGCCTTCGGGGCGTTTCCCTTCAAACTTTTCCAGGGCGGGCTTGGGGTCGAAGAAGTCCGGTCCAAAAGGCCCGCCATTCATGAAGAGGTGAATGACCCGTTTGGCTTTTGGGGCGAAGTGCGGGACAAGCCCTGAGGCAGATTGCAAAGTCTGTGCCAACCCAATGGTGCCCAATCCGGCTCCGAGTTGAGCCAGGGCAGTTCGGCGGTCAATGGGAAGGTGTGGTTGCATTATTCAATAAAGAGAAACTCATTGCTGACCAACAGGGCATGTGCGTATTGAGTCCAATGGTGGAGGTCGTTGGGTTTATCCCTCAAGAACGCCTTGGCGATTTCGAGTTCCTTCTGACGGGGTTCACGTTGAAACAACTTCTGGTAGGCAGTTCGGATGCGTTGTTGGAGATTCGGTTCCTTCAGAAGATTTTTGGACAAGGTTTCGGCGTGGAATTGAAGGGTTGGTCCATTGAGAGAGAAGAGTTGCTGTAGAGGTGTGATGGTCAATTGCCTGGCAGGGGAATGGGCCGTTGGGTCGGGAAAATCATGTGCCCGTAAAAACTGGTTGGGTTCGCGTCGGTGGATGGCTCCGTAAATGGTTCTGCGAAAGTTGTTGTTGGCGTTCAGGTCAGTGGGTTTGCCACCAAGGGTGTGATCGAGGCTTTCGGTGGTCTGCAACAACGCATCTCTCCAGGCTTCCACATCGAGTCGGCGACGATTCATTCTAGCCAAGTGTTGATTGGCTGGATCAGTCTCGATTGATTCAGAGTTGTGGATGCTTTGTTGCCAGGTTGCCGACTGGAGGACTTCCCGGTGTAGCCATTTGATCGACCAACCATTTTTGACAAATCGGTTGGCTAAATCATTGAGCAGATCCGGATGTGTCGGAGCCTCTCCGGAATGCCCGATCTCACTTGGTGTGGCACACAATCCTGTACCGAAATGATGCTGCCAGACTCGATTGACCATCACTCTGGCCGAAAGGGGAGCGGCATCACCAACAATCGCTTCTGCCAAGTCCAGACGACCACTTCCATGCTCAAAGCTGCGGGGTTTTCCATTATGAAACGGGAAGGCTCCCAGGAATTGTCGAGGAATGACTTCGCCGACTACATTCGGGTTGCCGCGTTTGTGGATGGGAAGGTCGCGGGATTTGCCGGTTTGGTAGTCGAGTGTGGTGCCGTGTTTGCCTGCTGGTTTTACATAAAGTGCGGCTTCCATCACACCTCCCACCATCGGTACGTCATAATGCGGCGTGTTGGATTTGATGGTTTCGACCTTCTTTTCCAATTCCGAAATTTTCTCCTGATCTGCGTCCTTCTTTTTCTTCTTCTGGGCGTCGATTTCCTTTTCGAGTTTGGCGACTTCCTCACGTGCTTTGCGAACGGGGACCCACAGCTCTTCGGAAATCGTTGGGCGATCACTGATCCGCACACTGGCAAACACTCCGGCAATGGCGTAGTAATCTGCCTGGGTTACAGGATCAGTCTTATGGTCGTGGCAACGAGCACAGCCCAAGGTCAGCCCCAGAAAGGTTCTCCCCACGGCATCCATTCGTTCTTCCCATTCATCGGCAACCGTGGTCTTGATGACCTCGGGCGGCAGCTTCAGCTCTTTCCAGTACGTGGGGCTGAGTCCTAGAAATCCAAGGGCTGCGTTATCCTTGGGATCATGACCTTCGATCAAATCATTGGCCAGTTGTCGGCGTACAAAGTCCGGGTAGGGCAGATCGTCATTGAATGCCTGAATGACCCAGTCGCGGTACCTCCAGGGTTCCGCCGCCGATTTCAACCATTTTGCCGTCTTGTCCGTATACCTGGCCAAATCCAACCAATGTCGAGCCCAGCGTTCTCCGTAGTGTGGTGATGCCAGTAATTGTTCGATTTCTTCCCGGATGGCCGTCGTTCGGCAAGATTGGGCACGATTTTGAAATGCCGTCCATTGCTCCATAGTTGGAGGCAATCCGATTAAATCAAAGTACAGTCGCCGTAACAAAACTCTGTCATCCGCTGGTGGGGCGGGTTGGAGTTCCTTCTCTTCCATTTTGGAGAGAACAAAGTGGTCCATCCGCTGCTGTGCCCAATCTGTCTGCTGTACCTTTGGAAGTTCTTGTTTCTCCAAGGGCAGAAAGGACCAAGGCAACTCCTTGGCAGGAGCCGCATTCAGCAGAACTGCTATGTGGAGCAAGATGGCCAGCTGAACTTTGAACATGCCGTGAATTCAACTCTTTGCCCTGTTCATGGCAAGAAATCAAAGCTTCTGCCAA
>CAYSOI010000038.1:0-6348 GCA_964432425.1 uncultured Opitutales bacterium
AGAAAAACCTTTTCCCAAGGTCAACGACCATCCGAAGTGGAATCCATCTTAATCGACATTAAATGCCAAGTGCAGCAATATCCGGAAGGTTGCTGGTATGAAAACTAAAGTAAGGAACGGGCAAGGCATCCAGAAAGTGAATCCCGTAGCTTTTCCTTAACATTCTGGAATCCAGAAGAGTCAGAACTCCCCGATCATCCCATTTCCGAATGAGGCGGCCAATCCCTTGCCGGAATTGAATCACAGCGTCCGGCACCGTCATTTCAAAAAAGGGCATTCCCCCCTGTTCAGAGATCCACTCCTGGCGTGCTTCGGCAATTGGATGAGTGGGGTTTTCAAACGGAAGCCTTGTAATGATCACCTGAGAAAGCGCAGGGCCCGGTACATCCACCCCTGTCCAAAAAGAATCCGTCCCCAGCAGGATCCCGTTTCCTGCAGATTGAAAACGCCTCAACATCTCCATTCTTGCAAATTCACGGCCTTGCACAAACAGCGGGCGATCCAGAAGACCCGGCTCACCTTCCAGCATTTCAGCCACTGCATACATATCCCGGTAACTTGTAAACAGCACCAACGATCCTCCCTGAATACTACCCGCGAAGTGTACAATGTTCTCTTTCAGAAAATGATGAAGGCTCGATTTGTCGCCTCTTGCATCAATATCCGGAGCATCCTCCGCCACAAATGCCCTGACATTTTCCCGGAAATTGAAAGGCGAGTCCCGCATTTGTGTCTCCAGTTCCTCCGCTCCCGTTCTTTTCTGAAAAGCTTTCATCTCTCCGGAAATGCTCAAGGTCGCACTGGCCAGAACGACGCTGGTATCCCTTTCAAACAAATGCTTCTTCAAATATGGGGCGACATCGATAGGAGCTGTTCGCAGATGCGTAATGCTCCCATGCTTGCCACTGGCCTCCAGCCAATGCACATGGTCCTTCTGCTCCAATGCCCAGAATTGATGAATCTGTTGGTAATAACTCAGCAGCCGATCCTTATGATCTTTCAATTCCTCAATAATTCGTTCGCTGCTCTGGTTATCAGCCAACACTTTCAACCTCTGAATCAAATCAAAAAGAGGATGCAGCACTTCCAGTTCCCCTCCAGGAGATTCCCGTAACCGAACCACGGATCTCTGACTCAAGTAGACATCCTGAACATCCTCAAAAAACAAATCCGCCGCCGCGATCGCTTTTTCCACCATTTCACAATCTCGCAGGGAAGAAACCCGGATCAGAAAACCACGACCTCGCTTTGGATTAAACAACTGCTTGAGAGCAAAATCCAAACCATAGGAACTAACATCCATTCCAAAATTCTCCGTAGCAATCGCAGGAACTCTATGGGCCTCATCCAGTACCACATAATCTCTCGGATACAACACACCGGGCGTTTTCCCCCCAGGTTGTGCTCCTGCCCCAATCAGTGCAAAAAGCAGACTGTGATTCAGAATCAGAACATTTGCATCCTGAATGGCTTTTTTGGCCCGCTGGTAATGACAATGTTCCGGATTACACCGCTTGCGGTTGCAGGTAGAAGAATCCGCATTGACCATAGTCCAGATGCTGTGAGCCGGGGCCGGATTCAACTCCTGGCGCATCCCATGCTCCGTCTTCTCGGCCCATTGGGCGATCCGGTGAAGCTCTGCCTGTTCATCCGTAGGGAAAAGCTCGGTTTTGGCACGAATGGCTGCCCGCAATCGATTTGGGCAAAGATAATTGGCTTTGCCTACCAGCAGAGCTGACTGAAAGTCTGCAAAACGCTCCAGTTCCGGCACTTTGGAAAAGAAGTCCCTGCAAAAGGGGATATCTTTTTTGAGAATTTGTTCCTGCAGGGCAATGGTGTGCGAGGACACCACAAAGGGCCGCTTGCATTCAACGGCGGAAAGAATGCCCGGAATCAAGTAGGCCAGACTCTTGCCTACTCCGGTTCCGGCCTCAAATAATAAACCGGAGCCGTTGACAAAGCTATCCGCCACAGCTCCGGCCATCTCCGCTTGTTGAGGGCGAAACTCCAGTCCCATATGTTTTACCAGCCAACCTTCCGGATGGAAAATATTGGCTATGTGGTTCGGCAGATCTTCGAAGACTGGTAAATCTTCCAATTCCGGCACTTCCGGGCCAGGTTCCTGAAATAAGCTAATCATTATTCAGGTGACGATTCCCTCACAATCAGAAGTTTGGTTCCAACAGGAACTCTTTCAAAAACATCCAGCATGTCTTCGTTCGTCAGTTGCACGCATCCGCTACTTGCCGGGCTCCCAATCCGGTCCTCGTGGTTGGTGCCATGTATATAAATATAGCGGTTCCAGGAGTCACAATTTCCTCCTGAATTTAACCCTTCTTCCATTCCACGAAGTCTCAAAATACGAGTGGTGATCAAGTTGCCCTCCGCCTCTTCTCCTTCATATCGGTCAAAGGTTTTCCCGGTTGGAACCCGGCCCTTGAACACCATCCCTACGGCTTCTCCCTCTCCAATTTTCTCCTCAACTTGATGGAGACCCCAAGGAGTTCCCAACGAATCTTCCTCACAGGATGGCGGCCGTTTTGAAGTAGAAACCTTCCATTGTTGGAGAATTTGGCCATCTTCACCCACCATTACCATCTCTTGCTTGTCGATTCTCACACCCAGCCAAAAGCCTTCGCATGAGATTGACAAGTTTTGGCACTTTTCCAACATCCGCGCGTTCCAAAATGAATCCATCAGCTAATAAATTAAAAATCGGCATTGTCGGAGCCACTGGCGCAGTAGGTCAAGAACTCATCCGCTTGCTTCATGAACGCAATTTCCCATTCGCGGAACTCGTACCGCTTGCCTCTGCACGTTCAGCTGGAAAAACGCTGACATGGAATGAGTATTCCTGGACAGTACAAGAAGCTCGTCCAGAGGCATTTGAGGACTTGGACATCGCCATTTTCAGTGCTGGTGGAAGCATTACCAAAGAATTGGCACCCGCTGCTGCTGAGCGGAATTGTATTGTCGTTGACAATAGCTCTGCCTTCCGGATGGACCCGGCAGTCCCCCTGATCGTTCCTGAGATCAATGGCCATGTCTTGAAGGGGAACTCCGCTCGGATCATCGCCAATCCCAACTGTACAACCGCCATCACCCTGATGGGTTTGTATCCGCTTCATGAGCTCTTTGGACTGACCCGGATCATTGCTTCCACCTATCAAGCTGTGTCGGGAAGCGGTGCTGCCGCACTTGAGGAACTGGAACTTCAGTCCAAGGCCATTTTGGCCGGAGAGGAGTATCCTCCGAAAGTTTATCCCAACCAGATTGCCTTTAATCTGTTACCGCAGGTCGACAGTTTTCTGGATGATGGTTACACCCGGGAAGAAATGAAGATGCTTCATGAAGGGCGCAAAATTCTGGACCTACCGGAACTTGAAGTTTCCTGCACTTGCATACGTGTCCCAGTATTTCGGGCACACTCCATCTCTGTAAATGTACAATTTGAGAAAACTCCAGACTTGGACGCTGCGCGGCAAGCCATTTCCTCCTTTCCTGGCACGGAGCTTCGGGATGATCCTCAAAATGGAGTTTATCCGATGCCTCTGGATTACGGTGAAAAGAATGCCTGTGGAGTGGGCCGTATCCGTGTGGATTCCGCTCTGGAGAATGGCCTGGCTCTTTGGATTGTTGGAGACCAACTCTGGAAAGGGGCGGCCCTAAACGCCGTTCAGATTTGTGAAACGCTGCAAGGATACGATCAACTTTGAACGAATTGTAGGAAAATAAAGACAAAATAATACAACCTTTCCGCTTGTCAGACTAGGGCAAGCACCTATTCTGCCCGGCTTTTCTTTCCCCACTACCCATGGATTTTCTACTCGGAATTGGCATCGTAGCTCTGGTTCTCCTGAGCTTGTTCATCATTCTCATCGTTCTCATGCAACGTCCCAGCGCTAATGCAGGGATGGGTTCTTCCCTTGGTGGAGGAGCTGCGGAGCAAGCCTTTGGTGCGGAAACCGGAAATATTCTGACTCGTTCCACGATCTGGGCGACGATTGGTTTCTTCGTAGTATCTTTTTCTTTGTATCTCGGTACACAGAAGGAAATTAATTCCAAAGCTGAAGCTCAACAGGAGATTCTCCCGGAAGATACGACTCCTCCTACACCGGAAACCCTTACTTCCCCGCCAGCGACTGCCAATACATCGGCCACCAATGGTACTTCTCCCGCTGGTGAGTAATTGATTTTCTGCGCTGCCTGCATGATACGCTTCAGCGATGAAATCCAACACCAGGCACTCTTTTATTCTGAAGTTACTCCTTTGGGGGATTTTTTGTTTTCCCCAGTTTCAATTTGCTCAGGACAAAGTTCCAACCCGGATCAAGAAGGCAACAGTACTGACTCCGGAAGAAGCGGGTAATCGCCTGCAAGTTTTTCGGGACCAACGGCTTTCCAAGGACTTTACGTTTCAATTTGAATTGGAGCACATTCCAAGAAGAGGGGACTCCTCAGTTTATAATGGATACCTTTGGGGGACCTGGAATGAACAAGGCCCTCTCATGCGGGCGAGATTCTCCATTAATCCAGACACCATTAGTGGTCCTGCTCTGGAAATCATCCTGCAAAACGGAAAGCGGCCCCGTGCATGGTTCCGCCAAATTGAATCTACCGAGTCACAGGACCCAGCCACTCTTCCCGCTTTCATTGAATTGCCGCCAACTCATTGGTATCGGCCCATTTTGCCGCAGGTGGATTACACTCCGTTTGATCTCTTGATGCCGTTTACTTATTGGGATGACACCAGTTACGTCGGTCCGGAAAAGGTAAAAGGTCGTCCTGCTCAAGTCTACAAGGCCTTACCTCCAGCCAATTTTCCTGGAGCCAACTTGAAATTTTCATCCATCAATTACGCCTTGGACGACAGCTACAACGCTCTTCTGAGAGTTCAACTTTTAGATAAAGAGCAAAAGTCATCCCAAACCTTCCAGATTCTCAGCTTCAAGAAAGTTGAGGATGAGCAATGGATTGTGAAAACCATTGATTTGATCAATGAGGACACTCGTGACAAAGCCCGCTTCAAAGTAAAAGGGGCGAAGCTACATGGAACTCTTCCTGGAGTTGTTTTCGATCCTTCGAGCAAGGTGATACCACAGCCGGGAGATCTCAACCGACTTTAATTCCACTCATCTTAAATCCCAATTATGAGCGATAACGACATCCAACTCTCCACGTGGGCATCCAACATTGCCCCTTCACCAACGCTTGCTGTTGATTCCAAGGCAAAAGCGATGAAAGCTGCCGGCGAAGACGTTTGCGGTTTTGGCGCAGGAGAACCTGATTTTGATACGCCGCAATTCATCAAGGATGCTTGCATTAAAGCCATTGAAGAAGGCAAAACCAAGTATGCACCGGCTCCAGGTTTGCCGGCTCTTCGTGCGGCTCTGGCGGAGAAGTATGTGAAAGAAAATGGCATCGAAGGAGTTGAGGCAGCAAATGTCATCGTCAGCCCTGGAGGAAAGTACTCCTGTTATTTGGCGATACTTGCAGTCACCAGCCCTGGAGATGAGGTGATCATTCCTGCTCCGTATTGGGTCAGCTATCCGGAAATGGTCAAGCTGGCTGGCGGTACACCTGTGGTTCTCTCTGCAGAAGATGGAGCCGGATTCAAAATTAATCCCGAGCAACTCAAGGCGGCCATCACCCCAAAAACGAAGATGGTCATCATCAACAGCCCCTCCAATCCGACCGGTGCCATCTACAATCGAGCGGAGTTGGAAGCTTTGGTGGAGGTTGCTCTGGAAGCGGGCATCTACATCATGTCCGACGAGATTTATGAATACTTGCTGTATGATGGCGTAGAGCACCACAGCCCGGCATCTTTCAGCAAGGAGGCTTCCGAAAAAGTGATCACCGTTGCGGGATTCTCCAAGACCTTTTCCATGACTGGCTGGAGATTGGGAACTCTCGTGGCTCACTCCAAAATTGCCAAGGCAGTAGGCAGCATTCAGAGCCAGACCAGCTCCAACGCGACAACCTTTGCACAATGGGGCGCTCTGGCCGCATTGGAGTATCCGGAAAAGTCACGAGCAGCCATTGATGGAATGCTGGAGGTCTTTGACCGCCGTCGGATTACACTTCTGGATGGTCTCAATGGAATTGACGGCATCACTTGTGAACGTGCCCAGGGAGCTTTCTACTTATTTCCTAACATTGACTCCTTTGGAATTTCCGCCAACGACTTTGCCGCTCAGATTCTGGAAACCCAGAAGGTTGCGGTAGTTCCTGGTGAAGGCTTTGGGGCTCCAGGCTTCATGCGTCTGAGCTACGCAACTTCTGACGATGTGATCGAAAAGGGTCTCCAACGTCTGAAGGAGTTCTGCTCCACACTTGGTTAAGAGA
>CAYSOI010000038.1:6448-17632 GCA_964432425.1 uncultured Opitutales bacterium
GTAATCAGAGGCCCAAGGCTTCTTTGGCGGAGGGGTTTTCTGCCAAAGCGGCTTCGAATTCGCCGATATCAAAGTCGGCGACAACGAAGTCTCCGTGCTTGAGGGTCGGGGTTTTGGTTTGGCCGCTGATCGCTTCGAGTTCGGCCATGCCTTCTGCGGAGCCGCGTACGTCGCGGATGTCCAGGGAGAGGCCTTTTTGCTCAAAATAGGAGAGGGCTTCCGCACACCAGGGGCAGCCTTGTTTTACGTAGAGGATGGGTTTCATGTAATTACTTAGTGTAGTGGAAAAGTTAATCTTCTTCGCCAAGGGCATGAAGTTCTTCAATAAAGCCTTCAGGGTCATCACTGCGCATTAGAGCTTCGCCAACCAGAACGGCTTGGGCTCCCGCATCTTTGACTTTGGCGGCATCTTCAACAGAATGGATTCCGCTTTCGCTGATGGTGATGATGCCTTCCGGGATTTTCGGGATCAGATTGCAGGAGATGTCAAGGTCGGTCACAAATCGGGTCAGGTCCCGGTTGTTGACACCGATAATTTCCGGGTCAAAGGCCATGGCCCGTTCCAACTCTTCTTCTTCATGGATTTCAAAAATACTATCCAGTCCGGCCAAGTTTGCTGCATCCTGAAGGGAATGAATTTCTGCATCTTCCAGAGCCCGGACAATTATGAGAATGGCCCGTGCTCCGGCTTCGCAAGCTTCGAGTACTTGCATCGGGTGCACCATAAAGTCTTTACGCAGGCAGGGGATGGGCCGCTGGTGCTCTTTGATAAAATCAGTGACTTCCCACAAGTCCTGCATTTTCCCGGCAAAGTATTTTTCATCGGTTAAGACCGAAATGGCATCGACTTCCGCATTGATGTACAGTCGGGCTTGCTCTACGTGATTGGCATCAGCAGCAATGGTTCCGGCGGAAGGGGATTTTCTTTTGATTTCTCCAATGACGGATAAGGTATCATTCCCTCTCAGGGCTTCCCGGAAAATACGGCTGTCTCCGTATTGCTCTCCAAACTTCAGAAAGTCCCGCTCACGAACGGGGCGTAAGTTGTCTCGAATCTCCTTACGCTTCGAAGCAATGATCTCTGATAATTTATCCATCAAATTCTGTGATGAGCAGACAAGTTGAAGAAGATTTCCGTCTTGGCAAGTCTATCGATTGCTTGCCTGCGTAACTTTTCTGCCTGAGAACATTTGCTCATCTCTTAGGTTGAGGTAGATTCCGCCTTGCCCTGTTCGGCGAAATTCTGGAAATCTTTACCTGCACTCCTGTACAATATGGAACAACTTACTTCACTGAGAAAAACGGTCGCCAGCCTCCGGGAGCCCGGGGGATGTCCCTGGGACCAGGAGCAAACTCACCAATCCCTTACCATTTGCCTGGTTGAGGAATGTGCTGAATTACTGGAGGCGATTGATACCCTCGACTTTGAATTGATGAGAGAAGAGCTCGGGGACCTGTTGCTTCAGGTGGTCATGCATGCTCGAATGGCGGAAGAAGCCGGGCATTTTGACCTCGGGCATGTCATCCAGGATATTGATGATAAATTGATTCGTCGCCATCCGCATGTGTTCGGCGAAGGTGTGGAGTTGGGGACTTCCGGAGAAGTGCTGGTCGAGTGGGAGAAAATCAAAGCTTCGGAAAAAAAGAACAAGCCACCCGAAGGGGTTTTTAAGGAATTGCCACCGCAGTTACCTGCCTTGCTACACGCTTTGGAAACCTACAAACGGATCCAGAAGAAGAACTTACCTGCCGAGGAGGTTTTGGAGCAGGAGAATATCCAGTCACAGGCTGAGGGCTTGACCGAAGAGGAGGCTGGGGAGCGGATTTTCAATTTAGTGTCTGCCTGTCGGGAAGCCGGCATTGATCCAGAAGCGGCACTGCGTCGCCATGTTGGCAAGGTCAAGAAGACCGTTGAGGCTAAGGTAAATGTATAACAGGGATTGAATGCCCACCAAAGAGCCAGAAACCGAGTTACTTCCCGTGCCCACTTCCGAAGGCATGGAGATGTTTCCCGTGTTGATTCGATATTCCAAACGGGCCAAAAACCTTCGCCTCACTCTAGGTGAACATGGGGAAGCCTTCCTCACCATCCCCCGGCATTGCTCTCGACAAGTCGGAATCGACTTCCTGAACCGGCAGGGAGATTGGATCAAAAAGCATCAGCCTTCTCGGAAAACGAAGAAGAAGCCGGGTTCTCTTTTGCAGTTTCTTCAAAAGCAGAAATGGATCTCTTTGAAAGAGGATAAGGTAACGCTGGAGATTCAATTTGGCGGCCAAAAATCCTCTTATTTTTTACAGGAGGATTGGGACGTGCTGAAATTACAGCTCGAACAATCTGAGAATATCGATGCGGTTCTGGTGAAATTACTTCAGCATTTGGCCAAGAGTGTTCTTCCAGACTGGACCCGGGAAATTGCCCAGGTTCTCAAGCTTGATGTGTCCAAAGTCATCATTCGCAATCAGCGATCCCGCTGGGGGTCCTGTTCGGATCTTGGCAATATTTCCCTCAACTGGCGCTTACTCTTACTGAAGCCTGAATTACATAACTACATCATTCTTCACGAACTGGCCCATCTCTCGGAAATGAATCACTCTGACCGATTCTGGAATTTATTGGAAATCTATGATCCGAATGCCCGAACCCATGATCGGGAGGTCACGAAAGTTTCAAGGGAGCTGATGGCGTTGGGGCGATGATTGACTTACCTTGTTAAACTTTTGATATCCTTTATAATCATTTCCAGAATGCGTCACCTCACCAGAAGTCTCTCCAGGCTCCACCTGATCTCCGTTCTCCTGTTTAGCGGTTTTTTCATTCCTTCACTTCTGGGGGCACAACCCTATGGAAACATTGACGGGACCTTGTTGAGCTATCTCCGGGCCGCCATTCATGACAATCCTCACCGCATCGCTCTGGAAGCAGAATATGAGGCGGTCAAAAGTACCATCCCTCAAGCGGCCTCCTTACCGGACCCAACATTCCAGGTCACCCAGTTTGTCGAGTCTGTGCAGACCCGAACCGGTCCTCAGGAGAGGATCTTTACGGTCAGCCAACGGATTCCCTGGTTTGGAAAATTGGAAACCCGTGAGGCCAAGGCCACTTTCGAAACCAAAGCCGCCTGGTTCACCTGGCAAAACCATTTATTGATGCTGGCCAAGCAAGTATCGCTGGAGTTTTTTGAATATGCCTACACCTATGAATCCATACGATTGACCGAAGACATCCGTAATCTTCTCCAGCAACTAGAGCCCATTGTTGAACAGAAGGTCTCAGTGGGCGGAAACTTGAACTCCCTTCTCAGGCTCAAGGTGGAAATTGGGAAAATCGAAGACAAATTGCTTTCTCTGAAACAAAAGCGACTCCAGCAATCTGCTGAGTTGGTGAGACTTTTCGGGTGGGTACACCATGAGCTCCTGCCAGTGCCAGTCTGGGAGGCTCCTGCGAACTTTACTCCAGATGGTCATTTCCTTGCTGGCGGTATTGCTCAAAACAACCCTGAGCTTCAGAGCCTGCTTTTGCATGTGGATGCCCGGGAATCTGCAGAAGAGTTAGCCCGGCTTTCCAAATACCCGGATGTCTCCCTCGGTTTGAATTACGTGGATCTGGGAGACCGCATCCCAGGAAGTTCCCTGGATCGGGAAAACCCGTGGGGGATTACCCTTTCTGTGAATATCCCAATCTGGAAAGAGAAAATTCAGGCCCGACAGACCGAAGCCAAATCAAAGAAGATTGCAGCGGTGCATCATTACCATGAACGCTTTCTGGCCCTATCGACCGAATTGGCTGTCAGTCTCCTGGCCCATGAAGATGCTCAACGCCGACTGAAGTTGTATGGAGAAGAATTATTGGATCTGGCCAAACAATCCGTGCAGAACAGTCGAAACAGTTATGAAAATGATAAGGCAACGATCCTGGAGGTCATCGACAGTGAGCGGTCTTTGTTGGAGCTCCAGCTTCTCTATTGGAGAGCGGTTACGGATGTCTGGAAACAACGGGTGACCATGCAATCCCTTACCAATCAACCCATACTCGGAAAATTCAAGGCCACCCAGGAGGAGCAACCATGAAGAAATCAAAAAACGTCTCTTTCATCGTTACGGCAGTTGTGGCTTTGACCGTCGGCATTCTAATTGGCAAACTTCTGCCAGACAAAGGGGAGAATGCTCACAAAGGGGCTCATCAGGAGGCCACCACCTGGACCTGTTCCATGCACCCCCAAATTCAGGTTCCGGAACCCGGCAAATGTCCCATTTGTGCCATGGACTTGATTCCACTCAAGAAAGGTATGGCTCACGATCATGCTTCCCGAATTCTCACCATGAGCGAAAGTTCCAAAGCTCTGGCAGAGATTCAAACGACAGTCGTGAAAAGAGACTTTCCCGAAGTGGAAGTCCGGCTGGTGGGGAAAATCGATTTTGATGAGACCCGAGAGAAATCTCTGACTGCCCGATTTCCCGCCCGGATTGAGAAATTATTTGTGAATTACACCGGCATCCCGGTGAAAGCGGAAGAACACCTCGCCGTGGTTTACAGCCCGGATTTACTTTCAGCCCAAAGAGAATTTCTCACATCGCATCGCAGCAATCCAGATAGCTCCATTACCCGTGCGGCCAGAGAAAAACTTCGCCTTTGGGATCTTCTGCCGGAACAGATAGAGGAAATCCTGGAAAAGGGAGAAGCCAGTGATCACTTTGTCCTCAAAGCGCCGACCGGAGGCGTTGTGGTGGAGAAAAATGTCAAAGAAGGAGACTATGTGAAAACTGGGCAACCTCTGTTCCGCATTGTGGACCTGAGTGTGCTCTGGGTTTATCTGGATGCTTACGAATCGGATCTGTCCTGGCTGCGTTATGGGCAAGGAGTGGACTTTACCGTCGAAGCCATTCCCGGAGAAACGTTTCACGGCCAGATCGCCTTTATTGAACCAGAGTTGAATCGTAAGACCCGTACCGTTTCCGTTCGAGTGATTATTCCCGAGCCAGATCGCCGGTTGAAGCCCGGTATGTTTGTTCGGGGGATTGTTCAGTCAAAACTGGCAGGTCATGGCAAGGTCTATGCACCCGAACTGTCAGGCAAATGGATCAGCCCCATGCATCCTGAGATCATCAGTGATGAGCCCGGAAAGTGCAACGTCTGCGGGATGGATTTAGTCCCCGTCGAGAGCTTGGGATATTTTGACAAAGATGCTGAAGACGCCCCTTTGATCATACCCACTTCTGCAGCCCTTCGCACTGGCAAACGGGCAGTAGTTTATGTCGAACAACCCAAGGCCTCCACCCCAACTTACGAAGGGCGGGAAGTCTCCCTGGGGCCACGGGCCGGAGATCACTTCATTGTGACCGAGGGGCTAGCCGAAGGCGAGAAAGTGGTCACCAAGGGAGCCTTTAAAATTGATAGCGCCCTCCAGATTCACGCCCAACCCAGCATGATGAACCCTGGCACAGATGCGACCCAATCGAAACTACCTGAAACGCCTTCTATTCAAATTGAAGCCGAACTTGCCACCAAAATCTGGAAACCCTATTTGGCCATACAGGACGCATTGGTGAACGACAATCTCGTCAAAGCCAAAAGTGAGGCCAAAGCCATGATGGACATCACCGGTCACCAGGGGGCTCTGCCAGATCTGCTCCACAAAATGCTGGCCGCCGAAACCCTCGATGCCATGAGAAAACCTCACTTCGAAACCCTTGCCAATGGCATGATCGCGGTAGCCAAAGCCAACCCGCAAGCCTTGGAAGGAGAAATTTTCCTCATGCATTGCCCCATGGTTCACGGAGACCACGGAGCGGATTGGTTGCAGACCAACGACAAGCTCGTCAATCCCTACTTCGGTGCCAGAATGCTCCGCTGCGGCAAATTGAAAGAGAATTTGAAGCCTTCAATAACTGAACCTGAATGACTTTGAAAAACATACAAAGGCTGGAGACCCAACCGCCCAAAGCCAAAGATATGAAACCAAGAAGGCGTGTTGATCAAATATTGCACGATGAAGGGCTGTTCGGGTGTGCCACGTCTTTATGTTCTGATCGAGGGCACTCTACATTTTCTAATGGGCTGAAGGCCCAACCGCACATAGCCCAGGGCTTCAGCCCTGGGAATCGGATTGCCTATATTGCGGCCTGTAGGGTCGCCAGAACGCATTTCGCTGCCGGTTTTCTAGCGACCCTACAGGCCGCATTTCGTATCAATCGTACACCTGGGGCTGAAGCCCCAGGCTATGTTCGGTTGGGCCTTCAGCCCATTTTATCGCCAACCTTAATACGGATTCTGCTTCGCCTTCATCCAGAATATTGGATCTTCAGCCCATTTCGCCAGCAACCTTAACACGTATTATCTGGATACCGGATTACTTTTCTTAATGCCCCAGTCTCTCCATTGCAAATACGGCCATATCGTATTCTCCACAAAAGATCGTCAAAAATTGATTACTGAGGACGTGGAAAAACGGCTCTATGAATACTTGGGAGGGATTATCAAAAGCCTAAACGGAAATCTTCTACAGATTAATGGGATGCCGGATCATCTGCATCTTTTGATCCGAGAATCAAAAACAAGTGTGGATCAGGAGTTTATTGGGCAACTAAAAGGAGACAGCTCTAGGTGGGTAAACAAAACGTTCTCTGGTAGGCCACATTTCTCATGGCAAAAGGGCTATGGATGGTTCAGCGTAGGTCCACAAGATTTGGATGTCGCCATCAAGTACATCAAAACCCAGAAAGAACACCATCAATCTCTAACTTTTCAGGAGGAGTATCAGAGGTTTTTAAAAAAGTATAAGGTCCAGTTTGATGAACAGTATCTTTGGGATTGAATCCATGTTACAGGCGACCCCAAAGGTCGCAAGGAAGCGGGAGCAGGATAACCTGGTTTTTGCACTTCGGGCCAAGTCCGAACAGGCCAACAGCCAGTTGGAGGATTTACCGATGGTTTGGCCATCTCCTACATCCTCCAATGGTCTGAAGCCTCAACCGCCTAAAGATCAGGGTGTGAAGCCAAGTAGACCTGTTGATCAAATATTGCGTGATAATGGGCGGTCGGGATGTGCTAGGTTGGTATGTTTTGATCGCCGGAAGCCTACATTTTCTAATGGGCTGAAGGCCCAACCGCACATAGCCCAGGGCTTCAGCCCTGGGAATCGGATTGCCTATATTGCGGCCTGTAGGGTCGCCAGAACGCATTTCGCTGCCGGTTTTCTAGCGACCCTACAGGCCGCATTTCGTATCAATCGTACACCTGGGGCTGAAGCCCCAGGCTATGTTCGGTTGGGCCTTCAGCCCATTTTATCGCCAACCTTAATACGGATTCTGCTTCGCCTTCATCCAGAATATTGGATCTTCAGCCCATTTCGCCAGCAACCTTAACACGTCTTCCGCTTTGTCTTCATCTAGAATGTTGGCCAACCGCCTGTTTCATTTCTCTGTCTGACTCATGTCTGCAAATTCCACCACCAATCCCATCAACTGGCTCATTCGGTTTTTCCTGGAGAATAAACTGGTAACAGTCCTTTTCGCTGTGGGGCTTGTGGTTTGGGGGATATTGGTGGCTCCTTTTGATTGGAAAACGGAGAAGCTTCCCCGCGACCCGGTTCCTGTGGATGCGATACCGGATATTGGGGAGAATCAGCAGATTGTCTTTACCCAATGGACGGGGCGTTCACCGCAGGACATTGAGGACCAGATCACTTACCCTCTCACAACTGCTTTGTTGGGGCTTCCCAAGGTGAAATCTGTCCGCAGTTACTCGATGTTCGGCTTCTCGTCGATCTACATCATATTCAAGGAAGATGTGGAGTTCTACTGGTCACGTAGTCGAATATTGGAAAAACTGAACAGTCTTTCAGATGGAACTCTACCGGAAGGGGTTTCCCCACAACTTGGGCCGGATGCGACCGCTTTAGGGCAGGTGTTCTGGTACACTTTGGAGGGAATGGATTCTGAAGGGACTCCAACAGGCGGGTGGGATCTGGACGAGTTGCGAAGTACACAGGACTGGTATGTCCGCTATGCCTTGCAGGGGGTGGATGGAGTTGCAGAGGTCGCCTCGGTCGGCGGGTTTGTGAAGGAGTATCAGGTGGATGTGGATCCGGATGCGTTGCGAACCTACAACATTGCTCTGAGTGATGTCTTTGAGGCGGTTCGGGGGAGTAATCTGGATGTCGGTGCCCGGACGATTGAAATCAATGCTGTTGAATATGTGATTCGCGGGGTCGGCTTTATCGAAAACCTGGATGATTTGCGAAAAACAGTCATTACCCAACGCAACAATGTGCCCGTTACCCTGGATGAAGTGGCGGAAATTGAATATGGGCCTGCTCTGCGTCGAGGTGCCTTGGACAAGGCAGGGGCCGAAGCTGTTGGCGGAGTCGTGGTGACTCGATTTGGGGAAAATCCTCTGGCCGTGATTCAACGGGTGAAGGACAAGATCAAGGAGATCAGTCCGGGTTTACAGAAAAGAACGTTGGAAGACGGCACGGTCAGTCAGGTTCAGATTGTTCCGTTTTATGATCGAACCAACTTGATTTATGAGACCTTGGGAACTCTGGAGGATGCCGTTCGACAGCAGATCCTGATCACGATCATCGTCGTGATTGTGATGGTTTTGCATCTTCGGAGTGCAGCTCTGATTTCGGGCATTTTGCCACTGGCGGTCCTGTTTTCTTTCATTGGGATGAAACTTTTCAAGGTGGATGCCAATGTGGTCGCACTTTCCGGGATTGCCATTGCGATAGGTACGATTGTCGACCTGGGGGTCATCCTGATCGAAAATATTCTCAAACATCTCGACGAGGCGGAACCGGAGGAAAGTCGTCTCGAAGTGGTGTATCGGGCATGTACGGAAGTCAGTGGTGCCTTGGTTACTGCAGTTCTCACTACCATAATCAGTTTTCTGCCCGTCTTTACCATGGAAGCTGCTGAAGGGAAGTTGTTCCGTCCTCTGGCATTTACCAAGACCTTCGCCTTGATGGGCTCCATTGTCATTGCCCTGACCATCATTCCCGCACTGGCACACTGGTGGGTTGCAGGGAAATGGAAATCCAATCTTTCCAAAATTGTGACATGGGGAGTGATTGGGTTGCTGGGAGTAGTTGGTTATTTTTCAGGTTGGTTCACTCTGCTTCCCGGTCTGCTTTTTGTTGCCGTCGCCGCCTGGCAGTTGACCTGTCACAAAATCCCGGAAGGTCAGGTGAAACGTATTCAGTTGGGATTTAATTTTCTCATCGCACTCATGGTGGCCGCTTGGTTGGCTGCCGACTGGAAGCCACTGGGGCCGGAGCTTCATTCTAAGAATTTACTCTTTGTCTTGCTGGGAGTGGGGGGGCTCCTGGGGTTCTTCTATACTTTCATTCAATTCTACCCCCGTCTGCTTGCCGCAGTATTGAAAGGGAAATGGTGGTTTCTGGGTTTCAGTTGCTGCTTTATTTTATTTGGGCTTTCGATCTGGCTGGGGGTAGGAAAAGTCTTTGGTTGGATGCCTGAATTTATCCGCAAATCCGATCCTTATGTTGCGGCCTCGCATGCGGTACCGGGCTTAGGGAAAGAGTTTATGCCGGATCTGGACGAAGGCTCTTATTTGCTCATGCCCACAACCATGCCTCATGCTTCGATCGGAGAAGTTATGGATGTGCTCCGAAAGCAGGATATGGCGATCAATTCCATACCGGAAGTCGAGTCAGCCGTGGGCAAGTTGGGCCGGGTGGAAAGCCCGTTGGACCCAGCTCCAGTCTCCATGATTGAGACCGTCATTAATTACAAATCCGAATTCATCACAGATGAGGGCGGCCGGATATTGACCTTTGCAGTAGATGATACCGGTAAGGCGTTCCGTTATGATGAGCAGGGAGAATTGATCCCTGATCCCAAAGGCAAACCATTCCGCCAATGGCGAGATCACATACTGAAACCCGATGACATTTGGGATGAAATCCTTGAGGTCTCTCAAATTCCCGGCACCACTTCAGCGCCCAAACTCCAGCCAATTGCGGCAAGGGTTGTCATGTTGCAGAGTGGAATTCGGGCTCCATTGGGACTCAAAGTGTATGGTCCTGACCTGGAAATCCTTGAGAATGTAACCATGGAAATGGAGGGCTTGCTCAAGCAAGTTCCCTATATCAAGTCCGAGGCTGTTCTGGCTGACCGAATCGTTGGCAAGCCCTATCTGGAAATCTCGATCAACCGGGATGCGATTGCCCGATATGGAGTGAAAATCAAGACGGTGCAGGATGTCATTGAAGTGGCGATTGGTGGCAAGCCCATCACCTACACCGTCGAAGGCAGGGAAAGATATCCTGTACGGGTCCGGTACATGCGGGAACTTCGGGACAACATCGAATCGATTGAAAGTATCCTAGTGGCCGCACCGGATGGCATACAGATCCCCCTTCGCGAACTGGCTAAGATTGACTACGTCCGAGGACCACAAGTCATCAAAAGTGAAGACACGTTTTTGGTGGGATATGTCATTTTTGACAAAAAGGAAGGCTACGCGGAAGTCGAAGTGGTGGAGCAGGCACAGCAGTTTTTGCAGCACAAAATCAATTCTGGAGAACTACAGATTCCCGCCGGCGTGAGCTACCAGTTTACCGGAAGTTATGAAAACCAGGTCCGTGCCGAACAACGCCTTCGTATCATCCTTCCTGTAGCACTGATCACGATTTGGCTCATCCTGTATTTTCAATTCAAACGAATCTCCACGACCTTCCTCGTGTTCTCCGGAATCCTCTTTGCCTGGGCCGGAGGGTTCATCTTGCTCTGGCTTTATGGACAACCATGGTTCATGGACTTTTCGATCTTCGGGCAAAATCTGCGTGAACTCTTTCAAATGGGAACCATCAATCTCAGTGTCGCCGTGTGGGTAGGATTTTTGGCTTTGTTTGGAATTGCCACCGATGATGGGGTGCTTTTCTGCACTTACCTTCAACAAAGTTTTGCGAAGAAAAATCCCCAAACCATTGAGGAAATCCGGGCCGCCACTCTGAAAGCCGGTACTCGCCGCATCCGGCCTGCCATGATGACCAGTGCCACCACCATTCTGGCATTGCTTCCGGTTCTTTCTTCGGTTGGCCGAGGTTCGGATATCATGGTGCCTATGGCGATTCCAGCCTTTGGCGGAATGCTGGTGGCCATCCTGACCATTTTCATCGTGCCCAGCATTTACTGTGGCATTGAGGAAGCCAAACTCCGGCT
>CAYSOI010000039.1:0-17468 GCA_964432425.1 uncultured Opitutales bacterium
GGCGATGAATAACTTTTCTAATCCGCGAAAGATTCAGATTGGTACCAAGCTACTCGTTCGAGGCAATGGTGCAGTCCCTTCCAGTGTGACGACCTTGAGTGCTAGCACTCCAAAGGCTTCCACCAGTGTCGCGACTCCTGCATCTACAGCCCAAACCGCATCTTCCATAAATTTACTGGATTTTGAATCCGTATCTCTGCAACCGGAAGAGGAAGCTGAAGGACAGCTTGTACCAGTAAGCGAAGCGAGCCTGGTCCCTGGACCGTCTTTGGAGGATGTCCCAGTCATGACTGTGGAATCAGCCAATTGATTTTAGCTTTAGCTTTTCGCTTTAATACAAGATCAATCCGCTGGCACTGATTTGCCATGGATGGTACAGTCACAGCTCCTCTGGAAGCCAGAGGTCGGTTTACATTATCGGCAGGCTTGCTGCTACTCTCAGTAGTATGCCTGACGTTGATTGGTTTGGTGATTCTTTTTAGCGCCAGTCAATCAATCTATAACAATGAGTTCACCATTCTGAAGAAACAGATTGTCTGGCTCGTCATTGCTTTGGCGGCTGGCATTACGGTGTATCTAATCTCTCTGGAGAAGATGGTACATTCGGTCTGGTTCCTGAGTGGGCTCGTATTGTTTGGGCTAATTTTAACCCTGATCCCAGGCATTGGGGTCACTGTAAATGGGGCGCAACGATGGATCGGCTTCGGCGGATTACGTGTGCAAGTGTCTGAGTTTTCGAAGCCGGTCCTCGTTCTTGCCCTCGCAACTTATCTCTCCCAGCACCAACGTGTGATTGGTCAATTCGTGAAAGGATTTATCCTACCATTATCGATGGTGGGGCTGCTTTGCGGAATGATCTTTCTACAACCGGATTTTGGCACAGCTGCTCTATGCGGTATGGTTGGGTTCACGATGGTCTTTTTGGCTGGAGCAAGGATTGTTTACCTTGCACCGGCCATGGTCGGAGCGATTGGGTTGTTCTCTCTTATGGTCTATAACGACCCGGTACGGCTGGCTCGTATTACTTCGTTCCTCCACATCCAGGAAAACATCTCCACCGGAGCCTATCAGCTTTGGCAGGGAATCCTTGCCTTCGGTGCAGGAGGTCTTTGGGGAGTGGGGCTAGGCAATGGCAGACAGCAGTTCTCCTTCTTGCCCGAAGCTCACACGGACTTCATTTTTGCCATCCTTGCCGAAGAGTTGGGATTGGTTGCCACGCTGTCTGTGGTGATCCTCTTTGCTCTGATTTTCCTGGTGGTGATGCTGCAACTTCGCCGGGCACCAAACATGTTCCAGTTTTTACTGGGTGCAGGTTCATTGCTCTTCATCGTGTTACAGGCCGTCATTAACATCGGGGTGGTGACGGGTTGTTTTCCTACCAAGGGAATGTCTCTTCCGTTTATCAGCTACGGAGGGTCCAACCTGGTGGTCGTTTTCATCTTCACAGGGTTGCTTCTCAATCTGTTTCGGCAGTGGGATAAACCCATTGTGAGTAAAGCCAGGGAGCTGGATGCACTCTAAGGAGGCAAGGTATTATGAAGAGAAAATTTGTCATAGCTTGCGGAGGTACAGGAGGTCATTTGGCTCCAGGCATAGCTTTAGCTGAAAAATTGACGGGAACAGGTCACAGTTGCCATCTCTTCATCAGCAAGAAGCAGGTGGATACCCGGCTGATCAACAAGTACAAGAACCTCGACTATGTGCCGGTAAATGGAGTGGGGCTATCGTTGCACCCCGTACGTTTTGTAAAGTTTCTGGTCACACTGTTTCAGAGCCTGGTTTATACGTTCAACTGGTTAAAGCATTGCAAGCCCGATGTGGTCATCGCATTTGGCGGCTTTATCTCCGTCAGCGTGGTTATCGCGGCCTTTTTCCTACGAATCCCGATCGTTCTCCACGAAGCCAATCGTGTGCCGGGCCGAACCATCAAAATGATGCGAAAGTTGGCCAAACGGATATACCTGCCCGATGGGTTGCAAATGCGGGGTGTGCGTTCTACCAGGATCAAGTACCTTGGATATCCGGTTCGAGCTGAAATCCAGAAAAGAGATCCAGAGGAGGCGAGGAGAGCTCTGGGACTTGAGCCCAAGGGCAAACTATTGGTTCTGATTGGGGGAAGCCAGGGCGCTTCGGCTTTCAACCAATGGGTCATTGATCACTTCAAGCAACTGGCTGAAGCTGGCATCCACGTCTATTGCATCACAGGTTTGGGGGATGGCAATGAGGGGGTTCTGGAAGGCACTTCGAAGGCGGGCGATAAAGTGAGGGCAACTTTCAAGTCATTTACCGATCAGGTTTCGGATGTTCTTTCTGCGGCTGACCTGGTCATCACCAGAGCTGGAGCAGGAAGCATCTCGGAGATCATTCGATGCCGTGTGCCCAGTATTCTCATTCCCTATCCGCATGCCATGGATGACCACCAGCTAGCCAATGCTCTTTTCTTTGAGCGGCAGGGCGGGGGAGTACTTCTGCGGCAAGGTGAAATGGGCTCACTGGTTAAGGAAGTGAAGGAATTGCTGGGCAATGAGTGGCTGTTGGAACGATTTCGCCAAAATCTCGCCAAGTTGGACGAGATCGATAGTGCGGAGCTCATCCAGCAAGATCTGCTCGAATTATGCAGTGATGATTTGGAAAATGAAATGTTGGTAACAGGGACAGTGGCATGAAGGAAAAATATACACACATCTATATGGTCGGGGTTGGTGGAATGGGCATGACTCCTCTGGCAATTTACTTGCGAGGTCTGGGGCTCAAGGTGACAGGGACCGACGACGGTCTGACTGAACCGATCCGGAAGCAATTGGATAATGCGGACGTGGAACTCGTATCTTCCCAACGAATTCCAGAGGGCGTGGATTGCGTAGTTCATTCCTCCGCTATACGCAGTGATCACCCAAGTCTTCAAAGAGCCAAAGCCCGAAACTTGCCAATGTTACGCCGTGGGGAGATGTTGGCCAATCAGTTGGAAGGGAAGAAGTTGCTGGCCATTGTCGGAAGCCATGGAAAAACCACAACGGCGGCCATGGCCGCATGGATTCTTCACAATAAAGGCATCTCTGTCGGCTATATCGGGGGAGGGCTTTTTCAAAATGATGCCATACCTCCAGCCTGGGTTGGGGACACGGAGTGGGTCGTGGCAGAGATTGATGAAAGTGATGGCAGTATGGAGTACTTCTCGCCTCACACGACTTTGCTGACCAATCTTGACTGGGATCACGCAGACCAGTATCCGGAAGAATCAGATCTTTTCCATGCTTTTGCCCGTCTCTTCGAGAGAACGTCATGTGGCATTCTGCTTCCTGAAGAATACACTGAACTCTTTGCGGAAACTTTGAAGGGATCGCAAACTTGTGAGTTCAAAACTTTTGGGGAAACGGGGGATTACCAGGGTAAACCAACTCCCGGAAATGCAAATCTTGGACTTCTTGAACTAGGTGGACTGCTGACTGAACGCACAGAATTGGTACAAGCTTATGGCCAATTCAATCTTCAGAATGCCTTGGCCGCTTTCGCCGCATGTCACAGTATGGGCTTCAATAAGAATGCCAAAGCCCTGCAAAGCTTCCCTGGGATCTACAGGCGTCAGACAATCCTGCATCAGTCTGATTCTTTGACTGTGCTGACGGATTATGCTCATCACCCAACAGAAATTTCCACATTGCTGGAATCCGTACGGGATGCGTACCCGCACCGCAAGATTGTAGCCGTCTTTCAGCCGCATCGTTACACACGGACCAGGCAATTTAAGGAAGCCTTTGCGGAGCAACTTTCCAAGGCCGATCAACTTGTTGTGCTGCCGGTTTATTCTGCAGGTGAAGTGCATTTGGAAGAGGGCACGTCTCATTCTCTTCGGCCCTATCTCGATGAAGCCGCAGAATTTCTGAATTGGATGCCGGGTCGAACCTGGCTAAACAATTTCTTTGATAAGTTGGATGAGGACAGCACGGTGCTCTTCATCGGTGCTGGTTCTGTTGAAAAGACCGCCCGTGTCTTTGGAGCCATTTGCAATCACCAGGAGAGCATTCCTCAGCAATGGATGGGATACCTGCAAAACCAGATTTCTCCTGAAACCCGTCTTGCGACTCAGGAGTCTCTTCACAATAAAAACACCATGCGGATTGGCGGGGAAACCCGTTTCTTTGCGGAACCTGCTTCCATCGAAGACCTGCTTCGGATTCTGGAAAGTGCGGCCATCTTTGGATTCCATCATTTCCTGCTGGGAAGAGGCTCTAACCTTATCGTATCAGATAAGGGGTTCGATGGCCTGATTTTACGCCTCAATAATGCATTTTGGAGAGAAATTCTCCCTACTGAAGACGGGAAACTGGAACTTGGCGCCGGTGCCCGGCTGACCGAAGTTGCCTCCAAAGCCTGTTCCTTTGGAATGGCGGGCTTGGAATTCCTGGAGGGCATTCCCGGTACCATCGGGGGTGCCATCGCGATGAATGCCGGGGCCATGGGCAGTTGGATTTTTGATCTCGTCGATTCGGTCACGGTTTTGGATTCCTTTGGAAAAGTGGAAGTCATCGACCGTACACAAATACAATTTGGATACCGTTGTTGTAAGGGTCTCGAAGGCATGTCGATCCTTCGGGTGACCTTAACTCCTGCGTGCTACGAAGATTCCAACATCATTCGTACCAGGATGGATAATTTTGCCAGCAGAAGAAAAGCTACTCAACCCAGAGAATCCAGTGCCGGATGCATTTTCCGAAATCCGGATGGATACTTTGCGGGAGAACTCATTGAAGAGGCAGGACTGAAAGGAGAGCGAATTGGTGACGCTCAAGTTTCGGAAGTCCATGGCAACTTCCTGGTAAATAAGGGCAAAGCTGGATACAAGGACGTAATTGGGCTCGTCCGACACGTAAGAAAATGTGTCAGAAAAGCCTACAACCTTGAACTAATTCCCGAAGTACAACTTCTGGGAGAAAAATGGGACAATGTGCTATGAATAACCTCAATATTATCGTTTTATACGGAGGGGAAGGGGGCGAACGCGAAGTATCGCTACGGTCTGGTGAGGCCGTCCATCGGGTAATCCAGGAATCCTGGAATCGGACAAATCTTGTCGACATGACCGGGCTTCGGCTTCCGGAGACAGTACGAGGGGAGAATACAATCGTTTTCCCTGTGCTTCATGGCGGTTTTGGAGAAGATGGCCGATTGCAGGAGCTTCTTGATAAAAAAGGAGTCGTTTATGCAGGAAGCTGTGCCCGTGCCAGCCGAAACTGTATCAACAAGGCCACCACCAAGGATCTGGCTCAGGCAGCCGGGTTGAAGATCGTACCAGGATTTTTGTATAATCCATTGGATGACGTTGATCTGGACTATGAACTGGGCAAAATTGGCGACGATATTGTGGTGAAGCCCGCCGAGGGTGGCTCCAGCGTCGGTCTACAGTTCATCAAGGGAAAAGGTAAGATCAAAGAGCATCTGGAGAACCTTCCTTATGAAGACTGGATTGTTGAAAAACGGATCCAAGGCCGGGAAATGAGTGTCGGCATCCTCAAAGGAAAGGGCATGGGGATTGTCGAAATCAAACCCAAGGACGGAGCTTACGATTTTGAGCATAAATACAGCTCTGGCATGACGGATTACATTTATCCGGCTCAATTGACCGAGAAACAAAGCCAGGCTATCACTACTGCAGCGGAAACCATCTTCCGTGCCTGCAACTGTCGGGATTTTGCCAGAGCAGACTTTATCCTGCGAGAGAATCACAAGCGCTGGGAAGTCTTGCTGCTGGAAGTCAATACCCTGCCGGGAATGACGGAAAACAGCCTGCTCCCTATGAGTGCACAATGTGCTGGCCGCAATTTTCCGGGACTTGTCAGTGATATGCTGGCCCCAGCGATTGAACGTTTTCAGCACAAATGGGCCTAATCCCAATGGATCTCAGATCACACTGCTAAGTTTACCCCAATAACTCACAGACTCTGCCATGAAATCGAAAAAGAACAATTCCGGCCGTGATTGGACCAGCTTGAAGCAAGAGCCTACACGGAAACCTGGGTCAGGAATTGCCTGGAAACGCTTATTGAAAATTCGTCTTCATAATACAGCACTTCTTTTAGCTGCGATATGTGGCGTCGCTTTCATTGTCATTGGTGTGAGTTATTTCACGAGTAATCCTCTGGAGGTAAACTTGGCAGGACCGTCTGGGAAAGTGGAGGTCTACGAGTTTCAAACCGATGGGACTTTGGACGAGGAATGGCTTCGGGAAACTTTGGCCATTTCCAAGGAGCAGAGTCTCATGGATCTGAACCTACAGCAGCTTAAAGAGCAGATTGAATCCACCAGTCAGGTCATCTCGGCAGAAGTACAAAGGAGGCATCCGAATATTCTTCGGGTTGTGATCACTGAGTATACACCGATCCTGAAAATCTACATCAGTCATCCGGAAAAAGGGAAACAATGTTTGCTGGTCGCCGATGACGGTACGGTTTTTGAAGGTCTGAAGCAGCCCGAGGGGTTGGTGGGTGAATTACCAGTGCTCTTTGGCGGTACTTTAAAATCCACCCCCGAAGGCTATCTGCCCATTGAAGTCGTGGCGAAAATCAAACCGCTCATGGATGTAGCCAGGCAGCAGTATCTTTCCATGTTCCGTGAATGGGATCGCATTCGATTCGATCCCTACACGGGGCCGGAAGAAGAGGATGGGTTGATTCGTATACGTTCCCGCCAGGCCAAGGAAGTCATCTTTTCCACGGAGCACGAATTCCTGCCCCAACTCCGGCGGTTGGAATTTGTGCTCAATCATAGCCAACAGCAAGGCTGGCTACCCTTGGACCAAATTGACCTGCCCGGAGGGAAATTTGCCACCATCCGACTCTCTCCGGAGTCTGGACAGGGAACAGGCACGAGTGCTCCTACCAACAATCTGGTCCGTCCCACCCTTCTTTTTTAATCCAATCTTATTTTTTCCCGAACAATTGTCATGAGTCGAAATCGCATTATCGGAGCTGTTGAAATCGGAACAACCAAGGTGGTCGTCCTGGTTGCGGAAATTACGGAAGATCACGCCATCAACCTCATCGGATACAGCCGTAAAAACTCGGCTGGGGTAAAGAAGGGCGAAATCATTGATTTTAAACAAGCCAGTACGGTGACCCATGCTGCCATTGCTGAAGCAGAGCAAATGGCCGGGCACAACATTGATGGCATTCATCTGGCCATTTCCGGCAATCATCTGCAAGGTATCTTCAATAAAGGTTCAGCTCACGTCAGTTCCCATGATGGCCGGGTCGTGGAGCAGGATATCCAGCGGGCCATCAATGATGCCAAAAGCCGCAGGCTCCCTGAAAAGCGTATTTATATTCACCATATTCGAAATCCGTTTTTCCTGGATGGCAAACCGTTGAAGGCTCCCCTTGGAATGCAGGGCGAAAACCTGGAGGTGGGCTTTTGGTCTGTGCATGCGGCGGAAGAGGTCATTGGTAATTATCTTCACATCGTTAACGGCTTCGGCCTCGGAGTGGATGATATGATCGTATCAAGCATTTGTTCCGGGGAAGCGGTGGTGTTCCCTCAAATGAAGGAGACAGGAGCACTGGTCATTGACCTTGGTCGCGGAACCACGGACTTCGCTTTGTATCGCAACGGCTATATTGTCCACACTGGAGTGGTCTGTGTCGGAGGTGATCATTTTACCAACGACCTTTCTACTGGCCTTCGAGTGAGTGCCCGTGAAGCCGAACAATTGAAGAAAGTGGAGGGCAGCCTCATCAAGGAGGAGATCGATCCCAAGGCCAAGATCTGGCTACGTGGAGATTTGTCCATCGGAGACCGCCATTTCCCGGCCAATTCCATTTACAGCATTCTGCATTGCCGTGCAGAGGAGTTACTCCGGGTCGTTCATTCCGAGGTCAAAGATTTTCTCAATCCAGAAGATTCTGCAGGATTTCATGTCATTCTTACCGGGGGTGGTTCTCAGCTTCGTGGCATGGTCGAACTGACCCAGGAAATCTTTGAGCTTCCAGTGGAGTTGGGGGTCCCGCCCAACTGGGTGGATGAATCCCTCCGAATCCCGGAAAACAGCACGGCCATAGGTTTGTTGCTTTATGCTGCCAACCATCAGCTTTCTTCGCGGTCTGCTCCTGGAACCTCTTCGGGGGGGCTTCTCGGTAAAATCAAAAATATCTTTCAACCCAGAAAGCCGCAAAAAGTATGAACGCCGATAATTTCTCCATACCGAACAAAATGTTTTCCGGTGAAAGTAAGGATGGCTCCATCCAGGTGGGTATTGTGGGCATTGGTGGAGCGGGTTCCAACGTTGCGGATTGCCTGAGCCTGGAGATCCATGAGTTTCCCAATATCTCCTACACCGTGGTCAACACGGATAAAGCGGCGCTGGATAGTTCTCCAATTGAGAACAAGTGCCTGATTGGTCGCAAGGTGACTCGTGGTTTGGGTACCGGCGGAGATGTTGAATTTGGTCAGCAAGCGGCGGACAAGGACCGGGAAGTGATTCGCAATCAGATCGGAAATCCTGACATTCTCTTTATCGTTGCAGGCTTTGGTGGAGGAACTGGAACCGGTGCGGCTCCGGTTGTGGCTGAGATCGCGTCTTCGACTGGGGCACTGGTTATTTCGTTTGTGACTCTACCCTTCACCTTTGAAGGAGCCCGTAAGAAAGCTGTTACCGACGAAGGTCTTGCCCAATTAAGAAAGACTTCGGATGCAGTGATACCTTTACCCAATGACATCCTGCTGCAGGGGGATGACAGTCAATCCAGCGTTTTGAAATCCTTTGCTCAATCCAAGGACTGGGTAAGAATCGGGATTGATGCGATTCTCGGGCTGATCACCAGGACTGGCATTTGCAATATCGACTACGCGACTCTCCGGAAAGCATTTGTGGAACGTGGAGGCAAAACGCTCTTTTCCATCGGTTCTGCGGACGGGGAAAATTCAGTCGCCAAGGCATTGGAAAGCCTGATGGTCTGCCCATTGTTGCGTACTCCGGAAAACGCACTCAAGTCTGACAATCTTATCGTGAATATCACAGGCGGCGCTGATCTTGGTATGGGCCAGGTCAATGAAATCATGACCTACCTGAGGGAAAATGTTGGAGGCGTCGACAACACCGTTTTTGGGGCGGTCATCGATGAGAACCGGGCCAACAACAACATCGAAATCTTTATTCTTGGTACCACGAATATCAATCGTTCCCGCAAGATCGTCGGCAAGACTCCTGCGGCTGAAGAAAAGCCGCCGGAAGACCTTTTCCCTGACGAGTCCGATAAAAAGCAAAAGAAGAAAGATAAAAAGAAGGCGAAGAAGAATGCTCCTCAACCGACTCAGGATGACCTCCTGAATTTTGGCGATCAGGAAGAATTTGATTTCCTGGAAAGCATCGATGCCAACCGCGGCTTTTTCGACCTTACCGAGAAGAATCTCTACAATGGGGAAGACCTGGACATCCCAACCTACCTACGCCGGGGAATCAAAATTCTTATTAAGTGATTTCATGTTAACTTCTCAGTAAGCCGCATATGCATAGTGATGTTTGTTGGGGTGTCTTTCTAGAATCTAAGCACAATTTCTTTTTGACCTGAATGACTATATTCTTATCTAAGCTTCAAACTGATGTAACCTAGATGAAACAAACTGCCTCAGAAAAAAAAGAGCCCAACGGAGTTTTTGCGGCTAAATCCAGTCTCTACCATGAATTTTTGGCAGAGCGGGACGAGATTCTGAAGCACAAGTGGATTGAATCGCAGAAGAAGGGTGAAGACATTGGTTTCGAAAGAGCCCTTCTTGATTGGGTCTGTAAATACAGGGGCGATTGGAAAGCTGCACGTCAAGCTGCCAGAGTTGGTAATTCCAACTCTTAATAAGAACCCATGAAAAGCCACTACTTGAGGTGGCCGCACATTTGGGTTTTTCCCTTTCCCTCCCGTGATTAAGAACCGAGTCGGTTACTTAATCTCACGGTGTACCGTGTGGCGCTTCAAGTGCGGATTGTACTTTTTCTTCTCAACACGTTCTGTCTGCAACTTTTTGTTGCGGCAGGACATATAGCGGGAAACGGGTTTCCCTTCGGCACGGGCTTCTGTGCATTCAAGTGTGATGTGTTCTCTTGGCATGGCTGGAAATTAAAAAAAGCGTGCCTTGATATCTTCTGACCTGATTCCCCGCAAGTGGAATTTTCAAAAATTTCTGAACGAGGGGCGCTGAGCATTCTGTCAAATATTGAACTTGCGCAGTTATTCGAAACTTAACAAAACCCAAATCACGATGTTGCATTCTCTGAGGAACAGTTTTCTGGCAGGCTTTCTGGTCTTGCTTCCATTTGCGGTTACCATTGCTGTTGTGCAGCTGGTTCTTGAGAAAATTGGTGGCGGGCCGAGTGTACTGGTTCACGAATATGTGTTGGTGCCTTATGGGTTGCTCAATGCTCTCCCTCCCACGGAGCAAACCTTTGATGAATACATGCAGAGCAATGTGGTCTTTGCCTACACTCTTCGGTTTGTTTCCACGGTTGTTATTTTCGGGATCATCACCGTTTTGGGATTCTTTTCCCGCTACTTCATTGGAAAGTTTTTCGTGAATTTGACGGATCGCATTGTGGGCAATGTGCCTCTGATCAACACGATCTACAATACGGCCAAACAAATTGTAGAAACCTTCAGTACCCAAAAGCGGGCTGTTTTTCAGAAAGTGGTTCTGATTGAATACCCCAAGCGGGAAAGTTACGCCCTTGGTTTTCTTACAGGACAAGCGGACGGCGAGATTCCAGCCCGGATGCGATCTGGAACCCTGCTGAATATCTTTGTTCCGACTACGCCCAACCCCACCAGTGGATTTCTCCTCATGTTGCCGGAGAAAGATGTCACCCAATTGGATATGAGTGTCGGGGAGGCCATGAAGCTGATCATTTCCGGTGGGGCGGTGATTCCGGACTGGGAACACAAAGAAGCCTTTCTCGAGGCTGAGAAAGACCAGGAAAAGAAGGGAATTGAGGAGAAGTGATGAACCGTCTTCTCGTTATTCTCTGAATATGTCCCGATGGAAATCGAGGCTCTTCTACTTCAACAAACTCCCACTGGCGAATCTTCGCTTCGTCTGGCTGTTCTTTCTCCCAGGGAAGGCCACCTGACCATCTTCAAGAAAACCGGAAAAACTCTTTCGCCCCGAGCTCAGCCGGATTTGTTTGATACCGCGACCTTACACATCCAAGCCAGCAAGGATGGCAAGTTTCATCATTTAAGCAGTTATCACCCGATTTCCCGAAGAAATAAGATTCCTAGAAACTATCGGAATTTTCAAACCGCCTGCCAGTTGACAAATTTTCTCAACATGAATGCCCCATGGATTGAAGATTCCACCAGTACATTCCGCCTGGCCGAGAAGGCTCTGGATGCTCTGAATTCCTCCATGGCCCATCCGGCCATCATCGCCCTCAAAACCTTGTACACACTTTTGAAACAGGAAGGGTATCCGGTCATGCAGGATTGGCGGGTCAATATCCCCCATGCACAGCAGGAAGATCTCTCCATGATACTACATTCTCCGCTGGATCAACTTCATCAGGTTCCTGGAGAAACCGTGCTCCCTCTCCTGGACAAGCTGCAAACATGGATGCGGCACCACACCAGCTTCCATCTGTCATGACGAAAGCTTTTTCAGATGCTGATTGATCCGGCTCAGCGGCTTGCCCGGCTCAATGTCCGGGAACTGGCCCAATTTCAGGCTGGTTCCGGAGTCGTGCCTACTTCGCCAACTCCCTCCCGCTGGAGAGCTTCTGTTGGGCAACAATGGCATGACAATCTACGCCGCCACGAGGAGAGTCAGCCCGGAGACGCGACTTTTGAGAAAACTTTCAAAACCACGACTTTTCACAATGGCTGGCAAATCGACCTGACCGGAAAAGTGGACCAATACATCGAGTTGGACGGACACCACACCATCCGGGAGATCAAGACCATCTCGAAGAACCTACCCATGCCGGAGGAGGAGCTGCTTCATCATTATCCGGCTTACTTTGCCCAGATTCAGATCTACCTTGCCATGGCCCTACACCTGCAATTGGCCGATCATGACAACTTATCCGGGGAGCTCACCTTCGTAAGCATCGCCGAAAGCCTGATTCAGACGGTCCAGATTCCCTCCGAAAACCTGGAGCTTTACCTCAATCAGCTAGCTCGGTTTCACCACTTTCTGGAGGTACGTCGAGGCAATTATGATCGCCTCCAGAATCTGAATTTTCATCCACCCTTTTCCAAATGGCGACCCGGCCAGGAGGAGACTTTGGAGCAACTGCGTCAACTTTCAGAACCCATGACGCCCAACCCTTTGCTCCTGGAAGCCCCCACCGGCTTCGGGAAAACCGGAGTGGCTCTGCAATACGCCCTGGAAAAGCTCAAGTCCGGGCAATTTGAAAAGCTCTACATTCTCACGGGAAAATCCACCGGGCAAAACCAGATCCTGAAGCAACTTTCGGTCATGCAGGAAGGCAATTCACCCCGCTTTCTCCAGTTACGCAATCGCCAGGAACACGCCATTCAGTCTACCGCCCATACCTGCAATGGGAGGGATTGCCGAAAGGATTTGGAATTCAAGTGGAAACAAAGCGGCATTGAACCTCTGCAACTCTTTGCCAATGGTACCCCAACTTTGGAGGAAATTCGCAAACTGGGGGCCAAAACTGGAGTCTGCCCCTACGAAATTACCCGAGCCACCTTACCCCATGCCGACGTGTTGGTAGGGGACTTCAATTACGTCTTTTCTCCCCGTAACAATACCATGTTGCTGGAGCAGGAGGGGCTTTCCACCAACCGCATTCTGCTCATGGTCGATGAGGCCCACAACTTGCCGGAGCGGGTTCGGGAGTCTCTGTGTGTCGAGACCAATGTGGATCAGGCCCGGATCCTGGCAGATGGTCTCAAGTATGCAAGATCCTCAAAACGGCTCCAAACCCTGGCCGAATGCTGGGGCGATTATTTGCAAACCTTGGAACCGACCAACTTGATCCCGCTCAACGAAGTTTACCAAATCGAGGACCAGCTTTCCGAGCTCACGGAGGAACTGCTTAACACGCATTTGGACTGGGAAGCCATTCCGGAATCCGCCTATGAAACCCTCCGGGATCTCCTCTTCTTGAAAAAACTCTTTGCCGAGCCCGAAACCCCTTTCCTGTTCTGGACTCCCAAACCCGGCCACTTTCGCATGGATTGCCTGGATGCCGGCCCGGAAATTTCCAGGAGTCTGGAGCAATTTGGCGGCAGTCTCTTTATTTCTGCAACCCTTTCGCCGCTGGAAAACTTTGCGGCCAATTGTGGATTGCCCACCCAACCTCCGCCTCCCTGTATTCAGGCACAAGCTCCATGGAGGAAGGAAGCCTATCGCCTCGCCATCGATACCAGGGTCGACACCAGCTACAAGGAACGGGCCAGGCATTACCACTGCACTGCGCAGACCATTCACCAGTTTGCCCTGAGTTCGGATACACCCATTGTGGCCTACTTCCCGTCTTACCAGTACGCCGAGGCACTCCTGCCCATCATTTCCAGTCTCTATCCATCGCAGCCGGTCACCATGCAAGCCAGAAGCCTCACCTTGCAGCAGCAAAACGAGTTTCTCACCAAAGCCCTTCGCGACTACAAGATCCTCCTCCTCTTGCTGGGCGGGAGCTTTGCCGAAGGCATTGATCAACTGGGGCAACACATTCACAACGCCATCATTGTTGGCCCATCCTTGCCTCCATCAGACCACATTCAGAAAGCCAAAATGGCTCGCCTTCAGGAGGCGGACCCGGAACAGGCCTACCATCAAATTTGCCGCCAACCCGCCTTGATTCGCATCCGCCAGGCCATTGGCCGGATGGTACGGGCTCCGGGGCAACATGCCCACATCCTGTTTCACTGCTGCCGTTTTCTTCAACCCTACTACCGTTCCCTTTTCGAAGAACAAACCCCTTCAGTTCTGCGTACCGATGACGAGTTGGCCGGGTGGATGCAGAAGGAATGATGGAAACTTTTAGCTTTGTGCTTGTCGGCGGTTAGTGCCTGTGCATGTTGACGTTACTATATGGAAAGCGTCGAAAACTATTTACCCATTCTGATTCAGGTACTTCTCGGTTTTGGTATGGCCTTAGGCATTGTGATCGTGAGTCACCTTTTCGGTCAGCGTAGTACAGGAAATCGCTTCAAGGATGCTCCTTACGAATGTGGTTTGGCTCCTGCCGGTAAGTCACAATCCCGGTTTGGGGTGAAATTTTATGTGACGGCCATGCTTTTCATTCTCTTCGATATTGAAGTCGTCTTTATGTTTCCCTGGGTGATGGTCTTCCGGGATTTTCTTGTTCACGGCCTCCCCATCTTGCTCCCCATGGGAGTGTTTCTCAGTGTTCTGGTCATCGGCTTAATCTACGAGCTGAAAAAAGGAGCTCTGGAGTGGGAAAAATGAGAATTTTTTTACAGAGCCCCTAATTTGATACCCCTACAATGCGTCTGGATAGGATTCTTGCCAAAAACCGAATAATTGACCTGAAATCTCAGGATTTTGGCGGCGCGATTGAAGAACTTCTCAAAACCTGTCCGATTAAGGATTCTGATGGCCGCAAGATTAAGGCTTTCAAGAAAGGGCTTCTGGAAAGAGAAGACGCCATTTCATCTTATCTTGGCAATGGCATTGCTCTGCCGCATTTGAGAGTCAAGTCCTCCAAATCTTATATGATGGCGGTGGGAAGGTGTCCTGGTGGGCTGGTTCATAATGGGCAGCATAACAAGGAGTTGCGATTGGTCTTTTTGCTGCTGGTTTCCTACACCGCAGAAGATTACCTGAACACCCTTTCGACTTTAGCTCGTATCTTTCAGAATAAGCCCGTCATCGATCGCTTGGTTTCAGAGCGTACGCTGACCGAGTTCCGGGAAAGTGTGAAGAAGGTTCTCGCTGGAGAACAATCCCAGTCCCGGTATCTCACTTCCCGCTTCAACAGCGTCATCCTTGCCGAGGCCCGAAAGATTGCACGGGGCACTTTCTGCACAGCGATTTTGGCCTTTGGCGATACCTTTTCCAGTCCGGTCCGCCCTGTCATTTCCTTCAAGGATTTCAAAACCATTCTCGTCGTCCAGTCTGAGGCGGAAATGGTATTGAAAAAGGGCGAAGTGGATGCCGTGATCACGCTGCGATCCCGGTTTCAGGGCCGATTGGCACAATTTCGCAGTGCGGTCCTGATCGGTCTGATCCGTGGATTGTTTGATAAGAATGACCGGATTCTCTGTCTGGGAGGTATTCCAGGGAGCAATCAGTTTGATTCGATTGTGGTGGCGGACGTGGGAGATGAGTTTTGCCAACTTACCGAAGGGGATGTCCCGATTCTACCTTCGGATGTGACTCCAGAGACTTTGGAACGGGTGCTGGGAATTGCGGTAGAGCTCTCCGTAGAAGGCCGTGAAGGCAAGCCAGTGGGAGCATTGTTTGTTCTCGGTGATACGGAAGAAGTGAAGAATTTCACGACCCCCCTGATCCTGAACCCTTTTCATGGGTACAAATCCGAAGACCGCAATATCCTCAATCCCTTTATGGACGAAACGGTCAAAGAGTTGGCCACCATTGATGGGGCATTTGTTATCCGTGGAAACGGAGTCCTGGAATCTGCCGGTACCCTGATCAATGTGCCGCAGTACAAAAATGAACTTCCAGGTGGACTTGGCTCCAGGCATGCCGCCGCCGCTGGCATTTCGGCCGTGTCCGACTGTCTCGCCGTTACCATTTCCAGTTCCACCGGCCATGTCTTGTTGTTTCGCGGAGGAGAGATGATTCCTCTGAATCGCAATTAGAGGATTCAGAAAGAAAGGGTCTTCTGCAAAATTCTTCAGGCTCCCCCTTGTGGAATTTTGAGAATCAAGTACCTTACCTCTGCTTCCCATGAATGGAGTCGTTGAAGATATATCCCTGTTATGCCGTGGTGAACCCACTCAACTGAAGAGTTGGATTCGTTCAGGACGGACGCAGATCTCCTTTCTGGTCGGTTCCATTATCCTGTGCGGAGGCATTTATGGGTTTACCCTTGGGATCCTGCGGAGCCCGGAACAGGCCATCTACGCGGCCATCAAGTTTCCCATTCTCATCTTTGCCACTGTGTTCTTCAACGCCCTGCTCAATGGCATGCTGGCCATGATGCTGGGGGTACAGCTTCGGATGGAAGAAAGCATCCGGGCCGTTCTGATGAGTTTTTCCATTGCTTGCCTTTTCCTGGCATCCCTTGGCCCTGTCTTTTTCTTCCACCTCTGGAATTGGTCTCCCTCCGACCAGGGAAACAGCTTTTTCTACTGGAAGCTCTACCACATCGCCATGATCGCCCTGGCAGGCATCATTGGCAACGTACGGCTGCTGAACCTACTGGTGGCTGTCGCCGGCCACGCCAAAGGGCAGGCACTGCTGTTTTCCTGGTTATTGGCAAACCTCTTCCTCGGCTGCCAGTTGTCATGGATTTTGCGGCCATTCTTTGGAAACCCCAATATTGGAGTCAGCTTCTTTCGGGAGGATGCCCTCGAAAGAAGTTTTTACGAAGACTTCTGGGTAACTTTTCAGGGCCTGATGAACCAATTTTCATAACCAACCGAACCTACTATGGACACTGATAATAATGACCCCATTGATCCTCAGTACGAGGATGTCGCCACTCCAGTCCCACCTCTAGAACCAAGTCCACCGGAGGAGTTGGGACCAATGAATGGACTCTTTGACTGGATTACCGCCTTGTTGCGACAACCCACTTCGGTCGCCGATAATCTTTTAAATGACAAAGGACCTACCGGAACGAATGTGTTCATGTGGGTTTTTTTGATTTGTCATGCCGCTTACGGCTTGATCATGGGACTCTTCTCCGGGGATGCACAATTGTACCTCGTTCCCTTGAAAATGGTGCTGGGCACCACAGTCTGCGCCTTAATCTGTTTCCCCAGTTTGTTCATCTTCTCCTGTTTGAGTGGTGCCAAAGTCGCACCAGGAAAAGTCTTTTCCATTTTGGTCGGTGGTTTGGCGGTATGCTCTCTGCTTCTGATGGGATTTCTTCCCGTCAGTTTCATCTTCACCTTTTCCGCAGAATCCGTCCCCTTTATGGGACTGGTCCACCTGGGCGTCTGGCTGGTCAGCATCGCCTTTGCCTGCCGCTACATTCGCAAATCCCTGCTACTGGGAGTCCCCCAAGGAAACAACTTCTTCTACATCTGGAACATTGTCATGATCCTGACACTCCTGCAAATGAGCACAACCCTACGCCCCATGCTCGGACCACAGGAAGAGAACCACCCCGTGGTTTCCGCCAAGAAAAAATTCTTTATGGTCCACTGGGGAGACGCCTTGGATGAAGAATTAGACTAAGCCAAACCATTCCGCAGTTGGAATCTCAACTACGCCCACAAAGCGAAGTTTCAGCGAGTGGGTAGGCACAATTGTTCTGAGATCATCAGTTTAGATCCGACGGGTCAGACTGATCGGTCGGATCTAAGGACTAG
>CAYSOI010000040.1:0-5965 GCA_964432425.1 uncultured Opitutales bacterium
CAAAACACTGTATAACACGCCTGGTTCCTGTGTGACATGTCACATGGCAAATGGGCAAGGAAACCTTGTCGCTAAATTCCCCCCATTAGCCAACTCTGAGTGGGTTACCGGATCAGAAGAAGTGGTAACCCGTATTGTTTTGCATGGTATCCAAGGCCCATTGAAAGTCGGTGGCCAAGAGTATGGTCTCGTACCCATGGTACCCACGATTTGGACAGCATGGCCAGATGAGGACATTGCTGCGGTTATCACTTACATTCGAAGCGACTGGGGTAACGAAGCTCCTGCGGTCTCCGCAGAAACGGTAAAGCGTATACGTGATGAAGTTGGTGCCCGTGGACCTTGGACGGCTGAAGAGCTTGAGGCTCTAAAGTAGCCTTCTATGAAAGTTGCCTTCTTTTGGGGTATGATCCTTGGGATCGGTCTACCAATATATTCTCTTACTGCATTCGAACAGAAGCTGGATCAACAATCTGGAAGAAATTCTACCCTGTTCAAAAAGGGCAAAAAGCTCTACAGCACTCCTGGTTCATGCGTCACTTGCCACATGACAAATGGCAAAGGTCTTGAAGCGGCACAATTTCCTCCGTTGGTAAATACAGAGTGGGTCACCGGTTCGGAGGAAGTACTGATCCGTATCACACTCCATGGTATTCAGGGGCCTATGAAAGTTGGTGATAAGGAATACGGGCTTGTTCCAATGGTTCCTACAATTTGGGCAAATTGGTCAGATGAGGAAATTGCGGCGGTCCTCACCTATATTCGTAATGAATGGGGTAATGAAGCTTCGGAAATCTCTCCAGAAACCGTCAAAAAGATTCGAGCCAAAGATGGAAAACGCCGTGCTCCATGGACAGTCAAAGAACTTGAGGCGTTGAAGAAGTAGTTTCTTTTCTACTACCTGGACTTTACCCATTCCACAATTTTTCCCGGCTCATCTTCGTACATCCAGGCGATGCGTAAGAATTCGGCGGGATGAATGTCATTGGTCCGGAAGAAGTTTCTGTCACCTCCGCAGCAGTACATAATGTCCGGGGAAAGTTCTCCGCGGAGTTTGCCAATGGCTTTTGGGATGATTCTTGGGAGCCAGACAATGCCTGAGGCTTCATCGGTTTTGGCAGGCAAGGAACTTGGTTCGACGACATTGGAAGAAAATTGGCCATTCTGAACTTCCAGAAAATAACTGCGGCGAATGTCACAGATGGTGATGAAAGTATTCCAGGTGGGCTCACCTTCCAGTACAAAGTCCTCGACGTAATCAAAGAGGTCCATCTTGTTTAGGCCGAGTGTGGCAAGGAAGGTAGCTTCTGCGTCATCCAGAAGAGCACTGGGGGTGTTCTTTCCTGCTTTGTAGCGGGAAACGCAGGATTCCCAAAGTTGCTGGAGGTTTTCGAGGTAGTTGTAATTTGTCATGGTGCAGGCTTGAAGTTGAGTTGGCGGAGAAATCTGTCAACTGATTCGACCTGTACCTGGATTTCCTGGCCGACGTGATAGGTTTCGTCTTTGTGTTGAATGGTCGGACCTTTGTAATCATCAGAACTCCATTGTCGTCCACGGCTTGGGCTTAGCCCCACCAGCATTCCGTAAGCTCCTGACAGGGTCAGCTCAACATAGGTTCCATATCTGCCGATGTCCATGATGATGGCCGCAAAATCGTTCTTTGGATCTTTCTCCAACTCTCTTTCAAAGAATTCCATCAACTTGATCTGTTGGGACTCTCGTTCCGCCTCGATACTGTTTCGCTCAGTCAGACTCAAGTGATGGGCGGTGTTATCGAGTCTGCCTTTTCGCAGATTTTCCGGTTCAGCTTTATTGGTTCTGCCTTCCCGGTGTTCGATATGGTTGCCGATGACGCGGTGGACCACCAGGTCTGCGTATCTTCGAATCGGGGAGGTGAAGTGGAGGTAATCTCTTTTGCTTAGCCCGTAGTGTCCGTCAGGAGTTGCCCGGTAAACTGCTTTGGGCAAGCTTCGGAGCACTTCAACTCTCAGCATGTGGGCCTGTGGATGTTTGCCGATTTCTTCCAGGGCTTTGGTCATTTCCGGTTTATTTTTTAAGTCCCCGACCTTAATGCCCCATTCCTGCAGCTTGACCCTCAAATCGTTCAGTTTTTCCGGATCGGGATCATCATGAACACGAAAGATTCCGGTGATGTTTTTCTCTCGCAGCTGTTTGGCAATTTGTTCGTTTGCCAGTAGCATGAATTCTTCGATCAGTTGATGGCTGTCATCGTGTTCAATTTTGACAATGCGGTCGGCCCAGCCTTCTTCGTCCACAAAGATTTTGGTTTCTGGCATGTCGAGATCCAGACTTCCGGAACGCATGCGTTTATTCCGCAAGTGTGCAGCAAGGTTCCACAGAACTTCCAGAGCTTCCTGAAATTGGTGAATTTCTTTGTCGGAAAGTTCTGCGATGGGTTTGCCGGGAAAACCTGTTTGGTGAGCAGGAGGCGTGGGCAGGTTACGGATTTCATTCACGTCTCTGCTCTTCATCATCGCATAGGCTTGGGGATAGGAGAGGCGTTTGTCGCTGCATATAACGGAGTTCTCCAACTTCGTCTTTTTCAATACCTTGCCTTCAAAAGTCAGGTAGACGGATTTGACCAACCGATCTTCAGCTTCCACCAGGCTACAGATGCCACTGGAGAGAGGGTGGGGGAGCATGGGAATGACTGTTCCGACAAGATAGGTGGAGTTGCCCCGGTGTCGGGCTTCCGCATCCAGGGGAGTGCCCTGTTTGACGTAGTGAGACACATCCGCGATATGAACGCCTATTTTGTGCAGTCCGTTAGGCAGGTATTCTATGCTCAGTGCGTCATCAAAGTCTTTGGCGTCCACCGGGTCGATCGTCAGAGTAAGGATCTTCCGGGCATCAATTCGGTGGGAAAGCTCGGATTTTGAGACTTTCGAGGGAGTGTCTTTGATTTGATCGAGAACAGACTGCGGAAACTCTGGATCCAGATTGTATTCTCTCAGTATGGCCTGATATTCTGCCATGGGCGTATGGGATTTGCCCAATACTTCGACAATTTTTCCAGATGGGTTCTGGTTGGCGTTTTTCCAGTCATGAATATCAATCAGGACTTTGTCCTGGGTTTTTGGCGGTGGATCGAATTTCTTGAAATCATTCTTGGATACATCGAAGTTCAAGGGGATTTTGGGATTGTCCGGGACCACGAAAAAGCGGCTTCCGTCAGAGTAGATGGTACCCGAAAGTTGGGTTCTGGCGCGGTTTAGGATTTTCTGAACCTTCACCTTTACACGAGGTTCTTCATCCCGTGCATCCCGTCGGGCAAATCTGGGTCGGTCGGAAGGTCTGCGTGTGACAGCGGTACACTCCACTTCATCCAGATGGAGAGCGGTTCCAGTATCCCGTGCATGAATGCGATAGACGATTTCCTGGTGTCCTTGTTTGGTCACCAAGGTCGCCCCTCCGTTTCTTCGCACGTAGATCGTACCTTGAATGGTCCGGCTTTCAGTTTTCTTTTTCGCGGCTTTATTACGAAACTTGGATTGGCTGCCTTTACGTCGTCTCTTGCTCATTTCGAAGGAATACTAATGCCTGGATAAAAGAAAAGCCAGGTTACATAAACCTGGCTTTTCGAAAAGCATGTAGAATTTAGGTCTATTAATTGCCGCGTTCTCCATCAAATGAGTCTTCACCTTCATGGCCCAAGGGGATTCCATAAACAGCTTCGCCCAAATTGGTGGTTTCCTGTTGAGGGTCATCAAACTTATAAAAGTCATCTTCTTTAAACTTCTTGTAGCTTTTGACACTGCCATCCAGAAAACCGATGTGTCCACCGGCTTTACGGTGAGGTGCGTTCTTACTCCAAGTTCCATCTTCTTGAAGACCTGCAGTGTAGATTACAGGGGTTCCATAGTTATCATTTTCTTCCAGACCTGCAAATACGTTAAAGCAGAGGATCGATTGCTCAAACTTCTCATCCAGTGTTTCTCGTTCTTCATCAGTTGGATCAAGGACCACTTTCGCTCCATGCCTTCTATTCTCTTTGTTGCCTGCTTTATCCCGTTTCAGCATATAAAGCTCAGCATCGTTCATGGCATTATCAAACTGAGCAAGGACTCCATACCATACATGATTGGTTCCACTACCAGACATTGAGGGTTCATCATCAGAAGTATCCACCATTTCTTCTCCCTCCAGATCATCAGTGATGCCACCGCTTTCACCATGATAGGCTTTGTAGGCCAGGAGGATTTGTTTCATGTTGCTCTGCGCTTTGGCTTTGGCCGCAGCAGTGAGTGCGGTATCTGTGCCTTTAAACGCGATACCAAAGAGAATACCGATGATGGTGATAACCGTAAGCAGTTCGATCAGGGTGAAACCTGACTGTTTATTTCGAGAATTTTTCATACTATTCTATGGGTTAGTTTCAGGGAGTTTAGGGAATGGGAAGTAGAAAATCTACATGTCTCTAAAAACTCGGTCAAGTGCGACTTTTTTAGTACGGTAGAGGGAATTGCTGACAAAGTGCGACCATTTTCTTTTGGGCATCATTAATCACGGCCTCGTCATCCGGGGCATCCAGGATGTCGCAGATTGAGTTGGCGATGGCTTCCATTTCCGGTTGTTTCATGCCGCGGGTGGTGACGGCGGGAGAGCCGATGCGAAGTCCACTGGTTTGGAAAGGACTGCGGGTTTCTCCGGGAACGGTATTGCGGTTGGTCGTGATGTTGGCCTCTTCCAAGGCAAACTGTGCTTTCTTACCTGTCAGTTCTGGATGACTTGGGCGAAGGTCAATCAGGACCAAGTGATTATCGGAGCCTCCGCTGGTAAGTTTAAGACCACGCTCGGTGAACACTTTGGCCAGTGCTTGAGTGTTATCCAGAATCTGCTGAGCATATTCCTTGAATTCCGGTTTGGCAGCTTCTTGAAAACAGACCGCTTTTGCTGCGATGACATGCATCAGGGGGCCTCCTTGAGCACCAGGGAAGACCGCAGAGTTTACCGCTTTGGCAAATTCTTCACGGCAGAGAATGAGACCTCCACGGGGACCACGCAGGGTCTTGTGGGTGGTAGTGGTCACAAAGTCAGCATGAGGAACTGGGGAGGGGTGAAGTCCTGCCGCAACCAGCCCCGCAATATGGGCAATGTCGGCCAGAAGGAGAGCTCCGTTATCTTTGGCAATCTGTCCCATGCGTTCAAAATCGATAGTCCGTGGATAAGCGGAAGCTCCGGTGGTGATGAGCTTCGGCTTTTCGGAGGCGGCTTTTGCGGCGAGGTCATCATAATCAATGCGACCGGATTCCGGATCGACTCCGTAGTTGACGACATCGTAGAGCTTACCACTGAAGTTGGCCGGGTGACCATGGGTCAGGTGTCCTCCATCGGAGAGCGTCATGGTCAGGATTTTGTCGCCTGGGTTGATGACGGAAGCGTAGCAGGCTTCGTTGGCCTGGCTTCCGGAGTGGGGCTGGACATTAGCATGATCCGCTCCGAAGAGAGCCTTGGCCCTTTCGATGGCCAGGTTCTCGGCAGCATCTACATGATCACAGCCTCCATAGTAGCGTTTCGCTGGATAACCTTCCGCGTATTTGTTGGTCATCACACAGCCGTTGGCTTCCATCACGGCAGGATGGGCAAAGTTTTCGGAGGCAATGAGCTCGACGTGGTTCTGCTGCCTCTGGGTTTCTTGTGCAATGGCTTCCGCAATTTCCGGATCCAGTGTGGAGAGTGGCTCGTTTGAGATGTAGGACATATTGAAAGGTTCTTTGTTCTTGGTTTGGTGGAGTTGGGTGTTTTACACGAGGTTCTTGAGGTGATTCACGATGGAAGGGGTGCCTTCTTTGATGGATTCCAGGGTTTCCTTATAAAGTTCGAGGCTTCCGCCAAAAGGGTCAGGTATTTCCATGTTTCGTGGGGATTCCATAAAGCCGCGGTAGAGATTGATCTGATCTTCCCGGATATCAAAAATGGCTTCGGCGATGGAGGCATGGTCCTG
>CAYSOI010000040.1:6065-10859 GCA_964432425.1 uncultured Opitutales bacterium
GTGCAGATGACGGTGATTTTATTTCGTTTTTGAGACGACATTATATTCAGTTAAGTCGAGAGAGGCACCGTTTGACCGATGTCCTTGCGGTAATATTGATTCTTGAAAAAAGGATGTTCACAGACTTTGTAAACCTTATCGTAGGCATTGTCCGCAGAATCTGCAAATGCAATGATGTTGAGTACGCGGCCTCCTGATGTCACCAACTGCCCATCTTTGATTGCGGTTCCGGCATGGATGACGGAGGCACCTTCAGGGAGAGTGTCCGGCAATTCAATGGGAAGCCCCTTGGGATAGGAGCCAGGGTAACCATCTGCGGCCAGCACGACGGTGATGGCAGATTCTCCAGTTGGAGTCAGTTGTTCCGGCAAAGTTTCGTTTCCAGCAGTTTTGAGAAAGATTTCCAAGGTATCCTCTGCAAACAGCGGGAGGATGAGCTGGGTTTCCGGGTCCCCAAGGCGTACATTAAATTCCAGGACTTTTGGGCCCTCTTCCGTAAGCATCAGGCCAATGTAGAGAATACCACGGTAATCAATCCCTTCAGTCCGAAACCCTGCCAGTGTTGGTTTCGCAATGGTTTCCAGGATGCCATCCAGAACTTCCTGCGGAATTGTTGGATCTGGAGCGATGACACCCATGCCGCCTGTGTTGAGCCCAGTGTCGCCCTCCCCATGTTTCTTATGATCACGACTGGAGGGTAGTGTGAGAAATTGGTCTCCGGAAACTAGGAGGTGCAGGGAAGTTTCCCGGCCAAACATACATTCCTCAATCACGATCGATTTTCCACTGTCACCAAATTTGCCTTCTTCCAGCATTTCAATGACAGCTTCCTTTGCCTGGGTTTGGTTTTCCGCAATGATCACGCCTTTACCCGCTGCCAGCCCACTGGCTTTGACCACAATGGGTTCCGCCGCAGGAAAGGATTCCAGAAACTCAATCGCCGGGGCGGTTTCCGTAAAATTGCCATACTTGGCAGTGGGAATGTCGTACTTGGCCAGAAAGTCTTTTGTATAGGTCTTGCTGGCTTCAAAACGAGCCGCTTTTTCATTCGGACCAAAAGTCAAAACGCCTCGGTTTTGCAGGGCATCCACCGCTCCTGCACAGAGAGGCACTTCCGGTCCAATGATGGCAAAATCAACTTTTTGTTCTACCGCAAGGGTTGCGATTGCTTCCGGATCCGAAACATCTACGGGAAAGCAGGCCGTAGCATCTTTCTCCATGCCTCCATTACCGGGAGCCGCAATAATTTCGCCACAGTGTGGACTTTTCAGGCATTCTCGGAGAATGGCATGTTCTCTTCCGCCGGAGCCAATGATAAGGATTTTTTGTGGTTTGTTCATCAGGTAGATTCAGGGAATCGCAGATAGGGCTAACGGGTAGAAAATATTTTCCAAGTCAGAACGTTTGAGAATCTCAGTGGTTAAAGGTTGCGTTAGGCCAGGAACTCCGATTTTTAGAAGGAGAATTGAGGCAATTGAGAAAAAAGTGAGGTGACTATGAAATTTTATTTTATGGGCATTTGCGGCACAGCTATGGGAAATGCTGCGCTGCTTTTGAAGAGTCAGGGACATGACGTCGTTGGTAGTGATAGTGGGGTCTATCCACCGATGTCAACGGTCTTGGAAGAGGCTGGCATTGAATTGCTGGATGGCTACCGGGAGGAGAACCTGACGGAGGCAAAACCTGATTGTGTCGTTGTGGGCAATGCGATTTCCCGAGGCAATGTGGAAATGGAATGGTTACTGGAAACCCGAGAGTATCCCTTCATCTCTTTACCCAGGCTTATCGCAGAGGAAATTATTCACAAGCGATTGGTCATCGGAGTCGCAGGAACGCACGGCAAAACCACTACCACCACTTTGGTCGCCACCTTGCTTCGTGCAGGTGGCCGGGATCCGGGGTGGTTGATCGGAGGAGTTCCCCTGGGCTTGCCGAGCGGAGCCCACCTTGGTCAGGACGAGGAGCCGTTTGCGATTGAAGGCGACGAATACGACTCTGCTTTCTTCGATAAGCGAAGTAAATTTATCCATTACCTGCCTCGCATTCTGGTGCTCAATAATCTTGAGTTCGACCACGGAGATATTTTCCGGGATCTGGAAGATGTGAAGCGTTCCTTCATCCATTTGCTTCGTACAGTGCCTCGTAATGGCTCGGTGTTGGTAAATGGAGATGACCACAACCTGCTCTCCCTTTTGCCCGTTCCCTGGACGAATGTCAGCACAGTGGGCCTTTCCGAAAGTTGTGACCTGAGGATTGTGGACTTTAATGAAAACCCCGATGGCAGCCATTTTGATCTGGTAAAAAATGGGAAGCATTGGGGGCATATCGACTGGCCGGTTTGTGGTCTCTATAATGCCAGGAATGCATCCATGGCCGTGTATGCGGTAACGTTGGCCCGCGGTCTGGATGCTCCAGATGAAGCGATTCTCAATGAATTGAAAGGCTTTGGAGGCGTCAAACGTCGTCAGGAAATCCTGGCAGATTCCAGAAACCTCAGGATCATTGAAGATTTTGCCCACCACCCGACTGCCATTGCCGGAACTTTGGAATCCTTCCGCAACCGCTTTCCTGACAAGCACCTCATTGCCTGTTTTGAACCAAGGAGCAACACCGCGACAACCAATGTGTTCCAGAACGAGTTTACCGAATCCCTTTCCAAAGCGGATTCCGTGTACCTTGGTGCTGTACATCGAGCCGAGAAAATTCCCGAAGACGAACGCCTCAACACCTCGGACATGGTGACGACTCTCAAGGCCAAAGGGAAAAATGCCGCTGCCTTTTCAGCGAATGAAGATCTGCTCAATCATCTCCGGGAAGAGATCGGCATTCATCCTCCGGAAACGCCAACTTTGCTCTGCTTCTTCTCCAATGGTGGATTTGACGCAGTTCCGGCGACCTTCTCTTACGAGTGGAACACAGCCTACACCGAGGACTGATCTGACTCATGCCTTCCTTACCCGATTCATTTCTTGAGGAGGTCCAGGAATTTCTGGCCTGGCTGGAGTTGGAAAAAGGGCTCTCTATAAATACAATACAGAGTTACGAGAACGACTTGGCTCATTGTGCCCTCTTTTTAAAGAAAAAGAAAATCTCCGGGTGGAAGAATGTCCAACCCGAACACATCTCGGATTGGACGGCTGAATTGTGCAAAGAAGGCTTTGCGGTTTCCAGTTTGGCCCGACGCTTGTCTGCCCTGCGATCCTTCACCCGATATTTACAAAATGAAGCTGGTTGGGAAGCGGACTTCATGGAGTTGATCAGCCGCCCAAGAATGCGACGCCCTCTACCCGGCACACTCAGCATTGAAGAGGTGGAGCGATTGCTGGCTGCTCCCAACACCGAAGAACCCAAGGGCTTGCGAGACCGGGCTCTCCTGGAGCTTTGTTACAGTAGCGGCCTTCGGGTCTCCGAACTTTGCAATCTCGACATGCAGGCGATTGACTTGGAACACGGCTTTCTTCGTGTCTGGGGCAAAGGTTCCAAAGAAAGAATGGTCCCTGTTGGAGAAACTGCGATGAATGCCGTTCGTGACTATGTCGCCAGAGGCCGCTCTGCCTTTGAAAAGAATCATTCCGGCAGTTCCCTGTTTCTTAGCAACCGGGGGACGGCCATTTCTCGAAAAATGTTTTGGGTTTTGATCAAGACCTACGCCAGAGCTGCGGGAATTGAAAAATCGGTAAAACCACACATGCTACGCCATTGCTTTGCCACCCACTTGCTGGCAGGCGGTGCAGATCTCCGGGCCATTCAGGAAATGATGGGACATGCCGATATTTCCACGACGCAAATCTATGCCTCCGTGGAACAGGAGCGGTTGTTGGAAGAGCATACTTTTTATCACCCACGAAATAAAAACAGAGATTCTGCTGCCTGATTCTTGAAGACTCTGTAAAATCTCCCTATGGATGCTGGTTCTGTGAAAGAATTGGCATTGGAATCAAATCAACAAGTGGAAGTACCGAGGGCTCCCTTGTTGTGGGTGATGATTCCACAGATGCTGGGCTATGTAGGGGGAATGCAGAGAGAGGTGGACCCGATGTGGGCTTGCCTCGGCGGAGTCCTATTGCTCATGGTGATGTTCTGGCGGCGATCCAAAAAATTGGGTTTGGTCAAACTCACAGGAGCGGCAGCTATTCTTCTCCTCTCCGTCGGATGGTATGAATTTCGAGAGGTGAGGGGAGTGCCGCCAGAAGTTCTGGATTTGCCTCCACGGGCTGTAGATCTGCAGGTGGAAGTGGAAAAGATTTTTAAGCAGTCCGACAAATTTGAGAGGATTTCCGCAATCGGTTTTGTTCGAAAAGCTCCGGTTGAAATGGAGTACCTGCAGGGAGGGCGAATTTACTTTCTGGCCTACCGCAAGGAAATCGAAGAACCCCTCATCCCAGGCTCCACTCTATTATTAAAAGGGATTGTCCATTCCATTGAGTGGGAGAGGGAGGAGGCTTCGAATTTTCGAGGCTTTCTGGAAAAGATTGGAATCTACTTCGTCGCAAATCGGGCCATTGTGAGTGAAATCGTAAGTCCTGCCCCAGCGTTTACATCCTTTTGCTACCGAGCCAATCAGGAATGCCAGCGAATTCTGAGGCTGGGTCGTGGAGAAGAGTCCATACCTGCCAATGTTCACATCGCCATGATGTTGGGTAATCGTTCCGTACTCAATCCTGAGCAGAAAGAGGTATTCAAATACAGTGGCACGATGCACCTCTTTGCCATCAGTGGACTCCATGTCGGTGTGATTGCCTTTTCTCTGGCCACCTTTCTCCGATGGTTGCCGATCCCAGTGTGGTTGCAGAC
>CAYSOI010000040.1:10959-17429 GCA_964432425.1 uncultured Opitutales bacterium
AAACCTTCCTCCAGCGTTTCTTTCATGGCGTAAAGTGTAGCCTTGGAGGAGCTTTCGGCGTCTGTTTTGCCGCTATGTTGGCCAGTACGCCCCTGATTGTGGGTTACTTCCAAACTCTGGTGCTGGGCGGAGTCATTCTGAATGTACTGATCGCTTTCATTGCCATGGTCACCATTGTATTGGGAGGCGTGTCACTGGTCCTGGGAGTTGGCCAACTCGGGTGGCTCGTCAGTTGGGTCAACACGGTATCCGGCTGGCTCATTCAAGGGATGCTAAAAATGGTGGAGATGGCCGTTTCCGTTCCGGGGTATTATCACCATTTTCAATTGCGGCATGATCTTATGGCGCCTGTGGGGGTGACCTGCCTCATCCTATGGCTCTTGGCGGCTCAGCAACAACGCAAGCAACTCGGAATACATTTTTTCTGGATTCCCCCTCTGGGCTGTGCGATTTATCTTGGCTTGGCCTGTGTGCCAGTTACTTAAATCACCAGAATGAAAAGCTCATACGAACTCGCTATGGAACGCCTGCGTTCCACAGACTCCTCAGAACGCAAGGAACTCTCTGACTCGCAAAAGGCAGAGATTTCCGAAATTGACCAGAAATTCACCGCCAAGGCTGCGGAGCGCCAAATCTTTCTCAATCGCCAGATTGCCGAAGCCGAACTCCAGGGAAACTACGAAGAAGTGGAGCAACTTCGCAAACAACTCCGCAGTGAACTCGACGTAATTGAAGAAGATAAGGAAGAAGCCAAAAACAAAGTCAGGAACGGCTGAGATCCATTATCAGCCATAGGAACTCCCAAGTCACACCGGCCTGATAAAGTCTATTCCTCTAAACAAAAAAAGGCCCTGCCGAAGCAGAGCCTTTTGCAAAGTGAAGTCGTTTCCGAAGAAGCTTAGCGACGACGACGGCCGAATTTCTTCTGGAACTTTTCCACACGACCTGCGGTGTCGACAAAACGCTTTTCACCGGTGTAGGCTGGATGCGAATCCATCGTGATGTCACGGGCGACCACGAAATACTCTTCGCCGTCGATCGTTGTGGTTTTGCTGGAACTCATGGTGGACCAGGTGAGAAATTGCTTCTTGGTCGAGACGTCTTCGAAGCAGACCCGGTTGAGCTTGGGATGAATATCCTGTTTCATGGAGAGTAAAAAAGGGTTTAGGGCACTTTAGCCTTGGCGGGCTTTGAAGCGCGGATTGGTCTTGTTGATCACGTAAATGCGACCACGACGGCGGACGACTTTGCAGTCAGCGTGACGGTGTTTCAACGTTTTGATTGAGGATACAACTTTCATGGGAAGCGGGGAAAAATTTACATTAAGCGCAAGCTGTCAACGCTTTTCACTGAAAAAATCACAAACCTTTCCATGCTCATCAGTTCCGCGAAGGGTCATCCGGAGAGTCCACTTGAATGCGTAGATCCGGGTTGATTTCCAATGTCAGGTTTTTCCACAAGTCCTTGCCATCGTGTTCTCTCAGCAAATCGAACCGCATCGGACTGACCAGCCATGCCATCTGCTCCAACTCTCTCTCCAGTTGTCGCGGACTCCATCCGGAGTGGCCCATGAAACAACGTACCTCCAGGTCATCATACCGGTCCAGCAACTCTTCCATCCGCTCTTCCGTTGCTCCAAAGAACAATTCAAAAGAATGCAGGTCGGAGGGCCATCTCCATGCAGCCAGCAGAAATTGATCTCTTCCAACCGGGCCACCTTCATACACTGGAATGTTCCCAATCTTGGAGAACTGAAATTGTGGGTATTCTTCTCCAATTGTTCTGCCCATGGGACGATTCAGTATCACTCCCATCGCTCCTTCCTCACCCGAATGCATCGATAGCAGTACCACAGAATGCTTGAAATTGGGGTCGTGCAGTTGCGGCAAGGACACCAGCAACTGGCCTGCGTAAGTATTGGATTCCTTCTCTTCGAGATCTCTCATCGTTACGATTACTCTAAAGCTGCATTAGTTTTACGCCACTCTCAATCAGCAATTCTTTCACCAAATCATCATTGCGATAATCTTCACGATACTTGATTTGAGCAATTCCCGAAGCGGCAAGAATCTTCGCACACTGAATGCAGGGGAAGTGCGTGATATAGGCAATCGCTCCATCTATTCGCACTCCTCTTCGTGCCGCATCGCAAATGGCATTCTGCTCGGCATGTACCGTGGCTTGTTCATGGCCATCCCGTACTCGGGACATATGTGGTGCTCCCGGCAGAAATCCATTATACCCCGCTGCAATTATCCGATTCTTCTCTTCTCCGCTGGAAACCAGAATACAACCCACATTCAGGCGATTGCAGCTCGACCTGGAGGCAATCAAATACGCCGTAGCCATAAAATACTCATCCCAGGAAGGTCGCCCCTCCACCTGATTGACCAACTTCACAATCTCATCCAGCAAGCCGACGCCTCCTCCTGCTGCGTTTTCATCTGTTCCTTGTTGGGTAATCATCTTTCTGCAATTGTCAGGTTGACGAAATGTCCTCTTCCACTTTACTGCGCAACCCTTTTTGAGGAAAGCCTATCTCTACTGGAGGTTTTCGGCCTGAACTTTAACTTGGCAAAAACAATCTTCAGGCCTATTCTTTAATTCACTAACAGACCAAATTTCTAATTAACCCCAACAAACAGATATTATGATGAATTTAGGCCCCATGGAAGTTGCGATCATTTTCTTTGTCGTCCTTTTGATCTTTGGACCAAAGAAACTTCCTGAACTTTTCCGTTCTTTCGGGAAATCCATTCGAGAATTCAAGAAAGCCAGCACGGAGATTGAAGACGATATTCGTACGGCAATGGAATCGGAACCGGAAGTTCGTAAGCCCGCTTCTACTACTACAACCGCCAGCAGCAGCGAAGCAAAAGATCCTAACGATCTGAAGCTGCACCGCGACAGCTAAGTTCAGTTGTTTGTGGTTCCGGAACTTTCCGGAATTCCTCCCACGACGGTTGGCTTTTATACCTTGTGGGATTCTGCGTCATCCATCTCACGAAGATGGTCGAGGGCTTTGGTGTAGCTGCGTTTTTCCAGGTAGTGTTGCAATTTGGGATCCAGGCCCGAGCTTGGGTTCCCAGCCATTTCATCCAGGGCCGCCAGCGATTCACGTAAGGTAGGCCCCCCATGTTTGGCTCCAGTTACCACTGTTTCTAAAAAGTCATGCAATAATTTCATTTTGAGCTTCAGTTCGTCGTCGATTCAAGGTTTTCTACTGGTTCATTTAAGAACTAGATTACACAGGGTTGATGAAAAACTTGAAATTTGCAACACGATGGAACGCGGACCTGATTGATTCAAAACTTGCGGTCTGGGAGAACGCACCCGATTCCCTGGACCCTGAATGGCAGGCGTTTTTTGAAGGATTCGAACTGGCTCAACAAATTGAGCTGGAAGAAGAAAACCTGGATGGCCAGGAAACCAAACCCAAACAGGTTCAAAAAGAAACCCGAATTTCTGCGGACCATAAAAAGCAAGCCCGGTTCATTGGAGCCATTTATGCTTTCCGTTCCATTGGCCACACACAGGCCAACATTGACCCATTGGCAAGAATCAAGCCGCACAATGTCCGGCTCACGCTAGAGCGCCTCGGGTTTGATGAGTCTGAACTCGATCACGTCTACGACACCGGAAATTATCTAAACGGAATTCAACTTTCCGTACGGCAACTCCTGGAGAACATGCACCAGACCTACTGCGGGTCCGTCGGCGTCGAGTACCTGCATATTCAGGAAACCCACAAACGCCGTTGGCTACAGGCCCGGATGGAGCCCAAATTGAATCAACCGGATTTCACAAAAGAGCAGAAAATCCGGGTGTTGCGAAAACTCCGTGAAGCCGAACTTTTTGAGCAATTCCTTCACACACGCTACGTCGGCCAGAAACGCTTTTCCCTCGAAGGTGGTGAACCCCTGATTCCCTGTTTGGATGGCTTGATACAAGTTTGTCCGGAACATGGGATTGACGAAGTCGTCATGGGAATGGCTCACCGGGGAAGACTCAATGTCCTGGCTAATGTTTTGGAGAAATCCCACGAATTCATCTTTGAGGAGTTTCATGAAAACTACTATCCGGGAGTCATTCACGGTGATGGGGATGTCAAATACCACCTTGGGTTTAATAATGTCACCACAACCGCCTGTGGTGCCCAAGTGGAGATCCGACTGGCCGCCAACCCGAGCCATCTCGAAGCCGTAGACCCGGTAGTTTGCGGCAAAGCCCGTGCTCGGCAACGCCTTCGGGAAGACCTGGAACGGAAGAAAGTCCTCCCGGTCCTCATTCACGGCGATGCCGCCATCGCAGGACAGGGGATCGTGGCTGAAGTCTTCAACTTTTCTCAACTCAAAGGTTATTACACTGGGGGCACCATACACATTGTCGTCAATAACCAGATTGGGTTCACCACCAGTCCAGAAGATTCCCGCTCAGGGATGTACTGCACTGATATCGCAAAGATGATCGAAATTCCGATTTTTCACGTCAATGGACACGATCCCCTCGCCGTCTCCATGGTCGCTCAACTGGCGGTCGCTTATCGCCAGGAATTTGGGGAAGACGTCATTATCGACATCAATTGCTTCCGCCGCCACGGGCACAATGAAATCGACGAACCTGGCTTCACTCATCCCACACTTTACAGAAAAATTGCCGAGACTCCCAACGCCAGTGAAGTTCTGAAAAACCAACTCATTGAGACCGGTGTCATCACTCCCGAGAAAGCCCAGCAAATAGAAGAAGAACACCACAAGCATCTCGACGATCTCTTTCATAAACAAAAGGCAAAAGTCCGGCAGGAAATTCCAGCTGAACGCAGTAAAGCCAGCAGCACCTACATTTTGCCCTACACCTTCGAGCATTTTCGAACTGCCGTCTCCAAAACTAGACTCGATCATGTGGCGGAAGTCCTTCTGACCATTCCCGACAACTTCAGCATCAACCCCAAAATCAAACGTCAATTACAACAGAAATACAAAGCCTATAAATCAGGCCAGGGTATTGACTGGGGACTTGGCGAACAAATGGCTTACGGCACCCTCCTTTTCGACGGCACCCCCGTACGCCTTTCCGGCCAGGATAGTGAACGCGGCACCTTCAGTCACCGACATGCTGCGTTCTATGACATCCACACAAAGGAACGCTACTGCCCACTCCTGAACATTTCAGAAGACCAAGGCATGTTCTGCGTCTACAATTCCAGCCTCTCCGAAGCAGGCATCCTTGGCTTTGATTACGGTTACGCACAGGATTACCCTGATCTTCTCGTCATCTGGGAGGCACAGTTTGGAGATTTTGCTAACGGAGCCCAAGTCATCATCGACCAGTTTATCGCCAGTGGTGAATCCAAATGGGGGCAGGATTCCGGCATCGTCATGTACCTGCCTCACGGTTACGAAGGCCAAGGGCCCGAACACTCCTCCGCAAGACCCGAACGCTACCTCCAGCTTTGTGCGGAAAACAACATTCAAGTCTGCAACCTCACCACCCCCGCCCAACTCTTCCATGTTCTCCGAAGGCAAATGATGCGGGAGCGAAAAGTCCCTCTTATCATCTTCACTCCCAAGAGCCTCCTCCGACACAAACGGGCCGTCTCTACTGTTCATGATTTTACTCACGGACATTTTGAAGAAATTCTGGATGACCCCGGCAAGCCCAAGAGCGAGAACGTCAAAAAACTCATTCTCTGTTCAGGAAAAGTGTATTACGACCTTCTCGAAAAACGGGAAGAAGAATGCATCACCGATACCGCCATCATTCGGGTCGAGCAGTTTTATCCAGTCAATGAACCGCTACTTCTACGCATTTGCGGGCAATATCCCGATGCCCGAGTCAATTGGGTCCAGGAAGAGCCCAAAAACATGGGCGGATGGTCCTTCATGGCACCCATCATCATCGACGTCCTTGGCAAGAAACCTCACTATGTAGGACGAGCCCCCGCCGCCAGTCCCGCAACCGGATCTCTGGCTCTTCACAGGCTGGAACAACGAGACCTTCTAGAAATCGCTTTCACCTGATTCGAATCAACCACATTTCAATCCACAAACTTTTCAACAGGTAACAAAACATAATGGCCATACCCGTCAAAGTCCCCTCAATGGGAGAATCCATCACCTCCGGAATCCTGACCAACTGGCTCGTCCAGGATGGTGACTATGTAAATAAAGGCGATCTGCTCTACGAGTTGGAGACCGACAAGATCACCTCCGAAGCTCCCGCAGAAGTGGATGGAGTCATCACAATCAAAGTTGCCCAGGATGAAGAAGTGGAAATTGGTCAGGTCGTTGCTGAAATCGACGAGACCGCTAAGGCTCCTTCAGGTACTGGGAAATCTCCATCACCGATTGCCGATCCAGGGGTTGTTCCCGAGCCCGCCGAAGAAGTCGCCAATATAGCTCGTCGCGTTGCTCCACTGTCTCCCGCTGTTCGGAAACTGATCGAAGAGCACAATATCGACCCAACATCCC
>CAYSOI010000041.1:0-5192 GCA_964432425.1 uncultured Opitutales bacterium
AACAGTTCTATTAGGATTCTTTTAGCCCCGTTGCCCCTTTGGCATGTGCATCGTCTCCAGTGTTTTGGAGGTATCTGTAGTAGATCTCCAACATTAGAGTGCAGAGAGTGGTGGTATAGATTTTTCCTTCAGTAGAGTTGGCATCAGGACCGTGTCCTTTATGGCCCCAGTCGATCCAGAAGCCTTCTGAAGATTGCTTTTTCAGCAGAGTGTCCTGAAAGATTTTGTTCCAGTCTCTCCATTGGCGTCCTCCTTGCTGATAGGCGGCCTGGGTGTGATAGTACCAGCCGTATTTGTTGAAATGATCACCGGGTTTCTCGTAGCCTTTGTAGGTATCGACGACCAAATTGACGGCGTCGGTGATTTCAGAGCGATATTTCTTGGGTTCCCACATCTGGAGTGCCAAGGCTCCCACCCCGGTAAGGCTGAGTTTGTCCTGTGGTTCACGGTATCCAAATCCGCCCTTGGGGCCCTTCACACGCAGAATATTCTCCATCGCTTTGTCGAGGGTCATATTGATGGCGTCAAACTCCAGATCTGTTAACTTGGCAACTTTTAATGCCTGAATCTGCCAGCCGGAAACTGAGGTGTCACTGGGTTTGGTCATGGCTGTGGAGTAGCGATAATCCCAACCGCCGTCAGCTTTCTGGCCTTTGGTAATGACAGCAATGGACCTTTTCAGGGCCTCGTCGATCTTCTTGATTTTTGGGCGATAGTTCTTGGTGATAATGTACGCTTCCCCCAGTGCGTAAGCGGCAATGCCTGTTTCATAAGCAGGTTTGCCGGTATACATTTTCCCATTTTGTTTTTCATTCAATTCCAAGAGGTAGTGAATGCCTCTTAACACCGTGTCGCCATATTTCGGAGAATCCTGCTTTTCGCAATGCCCAAGGTAGGAGAGGAGAGCTAACCCCGTCATGGCACCTTTGTATTGATCACCCCAGGAACCATCGAGGTTTTGGACTGTTTTCAGCCAATCCAACGCTTTGACGACGGCGTCTTCAGTGGATTCTTTGCCGCCAAATTTTTTGAGACGAGCCAGGCGGTCCTTCTTGTCACAACGGGCAGACGGGATACCTCCTGGCATACTTGTGAATTTTGTTTTCCAATCATTCGCATTGATTGGTGGAATGATTACTGTTCCTGGTCCAACAGTTGGATTGATCGGTTCATTTGGTACATTATTGAATCCTGGTACTGGCACTGGTGGTAATGTTCCATTGGGACCTTTAGGTACTAGCGGTAAATTAGGTTTTGGGTTAAACGTATTGTCGGGAAACGGATTTGGAGGTGAAGGTGGAGGAGTTGGCTTCGGGGGCTCTTGCTTCACTTCCTGAGCATGCTCATAAGCAATCTCGGTTTCCTTCTCCTCCTGCATCACATCGATCACGATCAATGCCGCAATCAGAAGGAAAAATGAGCAACACGCCAGGCTGATTCCCCAGGAGAGGATCATGGCTTTGTCGATCGGCTTTTTGCGGGGGGAGATTTCGGTGTACTCCTTGTTGTTGTCTTGCGGTGGAGTGTGGGATGGGTCTTGGGATGGGTCGGTCGGGTTCATACAGTTTCAGCTATTAGTAGGTTGAGTCTTTGCGGCAGGGGTAGACCCTCACACCCTACCCCCACACCTTTTCCTTCGCAAATTTCCATGGAAGAAAAATTATCTACACGTATTAATTTTGTTTAATGAAGATTTTCAAATTTATCGTGATCGGTGTTCTCGCCTTTGGCCATCTGCATTCAGTCTCCTTTGCCGCAGAGACTCCCGAACCTGAACCAGACTCCACTTACGTACGTTTTCACATCGAAAGTCTTTCGGAATCCGGCAAACTCAGTCTCTCTGCCTCCTTTCAACTTCACCACACTCCCTGGGGAGCCCGAGCCCATTTTGGGCAACGCGGCATCTCGTCCAAGTCGCATGTCTTCACAGAAGTTGGAGCCACTCCCTGGTATCGACTGCAGGATGCCGAAAACTTTTCCAGATTTGGGAAAGCCCAGGTATCCATGCGTTTGAATGTTTCCGAGGAAGCCCTGGGTGCGACAGAATTTGCCATTGGGAAACCCCGACCCATCATCGCCAAGCCCCGTGAACTCAAGCCTGTGCAACTCAAAGAAGAAGTCGGGGACTTGTTGGCTGAATTGGAGGGGAAAACTGAGGTGAAGTAAGAAGACCCAGTCTCGGAGCCTTTGGCACTGAAGGTCATTCGCCGCATTCCTTGGAATGTTCCCGACGGCAAAGCCTACTCCTTCTCCACCAATTTGTCGCAGGTCCAGACACTCCGCGATCATGCCCGCCGCAATTACCAGAAAGCCTTGGCGGCCACTGGCGAAAGGATGTTTCTCATGATGCGTCCGCCCATGCTCACCACTCCCGCCTGGGCCAGAGCAAGAGGTCCCGCCCGGGACTACATGTGCAAAACGCTACGACTTCTTGGCTTCAACGCAGTGGAGACGCAGGATTCCCTCAAAAAGGCCCGACTCTACGGCTGGACCACCACCTCCGCCCAATACTGGCCGCCTGCCTTTCTCCCTCATGATCCAGAAGCTACCCAGAAACGTTACGATGCTCACTACAAAGCCAAGCCACCCCGTTTCTCTGTGGCCGACGATGTGCAGGCCACCATCTTCCAAGTGGCCGATGAACCCGGAGAGATTCAACGCGAACAACTCGGCTCACCCACCTTCCGTTTTCGTGAAAACAAGGAAGGGAAGCTTACCTTTGTTGACGAGACTGGCGGCGGAATTCTACGGACTCGAAAGAGCGACTACCAAGGCTATCTTCTGGAAGCCACCATCTCCGCAACCGAACGCAAAGTCACCTTCCATGCGGGTTTGTCTGAAAAGAATCCCAATCAAGGTGTCTTCTGGACCGTTGGCAAATTACGTCAGGATGCTCCACAAAATGTGCTCACAGGCCACGTCGAAGGCAGGCAATCCTCTCTGGTTCGAGCCGGTGCTAATCTCAGTGCTCAACCCCGGAAGTTTCGTCTCGTGCATGATGAATCCGAAGCTGCACTGTTTCTGGACGGAAAACAAATTGCCCTGCTCAAAGATGCCCCCAAGTCCGGCGGTTTCTCCATACGTGGACCTCGGAAATCCATTCTTTCGCTGACGCTTCGGCCGCTCCAACCTGATGAACGTCTGCGTCCCGTGCTTTCCTTTGATTCCAAACCAGCTGACGATCCTCTTGCCGAACTGGAAGAAGACCTTCTGGCTCCTGAGAAAGAGGACAAGGTTGTCACTTCGAAACCCATTGACCTCCGAACCGAGATTGCCACCAACTGGCGACTGGAAGGCGGCTCCGAAGAAGCCCGAACAGGGTTCCGCAACTGGCTCAAAGAACAAGGCGTCGACCCCAAACTATTTGGCCAAAAATCATACGAAGAAATCGCTCCATTGACCCTGGCCCACATCGCCGAGACACCAGAAGAAAAACGCCTCTACTATTGGTCACGCCGCTACTCTGCCTGGCGAACTCCCAAAATGTTTGCCCAAGCCTGCGAAGCGATCGGCAAAGTCTCCCCCAATCCAGACCTTCGCCGATTTGTCGCCCTCAGTGGACATGCTCTCTACTTTCCCAGTGAAATGCCCCTCGATATGTTCGAACTGGCCAGCTACCCGGATGTGACACCAGGGGTCAGCGACTGGATGAGCACTGGAGGCTGGCGATGGGATAGCCATCAAGCCGTAGCCTACTCTGTCGCTCCCTACAACTCCGGTGCCCGCCAGTACGGTGAACAACCGATCAACACCCCCATGATGCACTGCGTCTGGCCCGATGTTCTACGAGCCTACGCACAATTCGGTAACAACTGCAAAACCATCAGTTTCTACAACTATGGACCCTACTATGCCGCTACGGAAGGCATGTGGTCGGAATCTGCAGGTTCCCACCAAACCGCCCATCTTCTCAACAATCGCCTCGCCCAAGTCGACGACCTGGCCGGAAAAGGCATCCTTCGTCCCTCCAGAGTTGCTCTCCTCTACTCCCGCTCCACCGAATACTGGAATCCCAAAAAGACTTTCGGTGACAAACGGGCCACCTTCCTCGCCCTTGCTCACGAATACTATCAACCTGAACTCGTCACCGAAGAACAAATCTCTGAAGGAGTTCTCAAGCACTACGATGCTCTCTATGTTCTTGAAACACACGTTTCCAACTCCGCCACCCAAAAGATCCTCGATTGGACCCACGCTGGTGGACTCCTCTGGACCTGTGCCGACGCCTTTCTCAAAGACGAATACGATGCTTCCTCCGATGTTCTCAACACCGCCTTCCATCTCCAACGCACCTTTGCTCCCACGACCGAGACACCCGTTCCACAGGAAGTCCTCCCTGCCAATCATCTTGATACCCGAACCTTTCCTTCCCATAAACTCTCCGTCCAACAGCCCCTTCTCTCACTGAAGCATCCAGACCCCACGATCCATGCCGAGTACAAAGATGGCCCTGCGGCATGGCTGGATTTCCCACATGGCAAAGGGCATGTCGTCTATCTCGGACATCGCCCTGGGCTTGCCTACACCCGCAAAGCCATTCGCCTCCCTGGCATGCGAACCATTTGGGCCGACTTCCCAAGAATTCCCCTTACGCAACCCCTACACAAACACAACATCTCCCGAGACCTCATTCTTTCTGAGCCCATCGTTCTCGCCCATGCCCTTCATTCCAATGCTGGCGACCTCCTCGTTCTCGCCAACATGCGGGCCGACAACATCCAAAACCTCCAAGTCCAACTCCACTCCTCAAAGAAACCCCACTCCGTCCAAACCTTTGACCCACAAGGCGACCTCACCGATCACCCTTTCTCCTATAACGATGAACAGATCTCCCTCACCATTCCCGAACTTCCCAGCTTCCTCTCCGGCTGGAATGACATCGGTCAAATTCTGGTCATTCGCTACGAACCTGCTCCCCAGGACCCTCGTTTACAAAACCTCCGCCAACAAACCCTCACCGAACTCCAGTCCGAAGATCCCGAAACCCTGGCCGTCGCTGCATGGCGTATTGGTTTCTTCCCCCAATGGAAACTTGCCGACAAACTCCCCAATCTACTCCAGCACCCAGACTGGAGAGTTCGCCGGGCCACCGCCGAAAGTCTAGGCCGTCTCCAACACGATGCCGCCGCTGAACTCCTGCACCAAACCCTCCTCAACGAACCCGATCTCCACGTCCAGGCCGACCTGCTCCA
>CAYSOI010000041.1:5292-17223 GCA_964432425.1 uncultured Opitutales bacterium
AATGATGAGAGAGCCTGGGGGGAGTATTTACAGAAATAAGACGGATAAGTCGTATAGGACCTATTGGTCTCATTTTACAACCGGTTCAGGCCAGGATATCCTTCAGAACCTTGCCGCCTTCGACTCCGATGAGGCGTTGGTCGAGACCTTGGTAGGGGAAGGTGAAATTGTGGGGGTTGATGCCGAGTTGGTGGAGAATGGCGACCTAGGACCCCATGGATGGTGAGCCGAGGAGGGAATTGCCGGTTTGAAGGAGAAGTGGAGCGGGGGAGCTTCCTGCTTCTTGTTCCAAAGTAAAAAGACCTTTTTCTTATTCACTTTGTTATTAAAGCTCAAGCTGGAAGCTTCCGCCATCACTCAACCGGCATTCGGAAAGTATTTCTGTGGGAATCCAGTCTGGTTTTTCAAAACTTTGTCGGTGTGAACCAGGGTGAGGCCTTCTTCAAGAGCGATGGCTGCCAGCATCCGGTCAACCAGGTCTCCGTGTTCCCATTTCCATAATCCTGCTTGGAGGGAAGCGTTGGTCGTTGGGTTGACCATGATGAAGTTGGTGGTCGCATGCTGGATCCAGTCTTTGGGATCTGGGATGGACGGGAGTCTCCCTCGTTGCCACTTGAAGACGATTTCGGCAATGCTCAGATTGGAGAGGTAAAACTCGGTGACTTCTTCGTTCAGGAACTCAGTGAGGCTGCTCTTTTGTGGCAAGCCATGATACCTCCGGAACCAGACTCCGGTATCAAGCAAGGCCTTCATCGGTCATTGGGGGAAAAGCAGGCTCATCCAAGTCTATGCCTTCCATAAGCTTGGGGTTTAACGGATTGTCCGAAATTGGGGGTACATGCCGCTCCGGCTTTTGTAGTCTTTCCAGAACAATCCGGTCTCCAATGGAAACGCACTCATACACATCCCCCGGAGCACAGGGTTTGGGAAGGACGACTCGCCGCTTTTGGTCTGCAATTACCTTCATGGTGGGATTGTCCCACCTTATGGGCGGGAGTCAATCTTGAAACTTGTCTCATTTTCCGTCGGTCATAGCATTTTTGATCAAGACCCAGTATTTTTAAAACCCATGCAAAAGATCACACGTCGCAATTTCCTTAGGGCCCATGGGGCTCTGCTCAGTCTTCCATTTCTGCATTCGTTTCCTGTTTCGAGGGCGGTGGCTTCGGCTCAGAAGTCGGCAAAGCCGGATAAGAAGATAGTCATTATGTATACACCTAATGGTGTGGTGCGGAGGTGCTTTTTCCCCGGTGAGGAAGAGGCGGAGTTGCCGGGCTTTATCGGTGGGTTCAATGCGGACAAGGTGAAGGAAAAGAGGCGGTTCAAGAATGAGCCGGGGATCTATGAGCATCAGTTGTCTTCGACCTTGCAGGCACTGGCCCCGATTCAGGAAGATGTGACTCTGTTGACGGGCTTGGATCGTACGTACAAAAATGGTCAGGATGTGCATGCTCAGGGAGCTTCCTGCTACTTGACAAGCCTTTCTCCTGAACAAGCCACGGAGCAGAATGTCCGTTATCCGAATGGGCGAAGCCTGGACCAGGTGATCGGTGACCATGTGGGTCATAAGACCGTTTTCAAAACGCTGGAAATTTCCTGCAATGGGTTCACTTCCGGGAAGGAATCGATCTACTTCGATAACATTTCCTGGTACGGTCCAGACAAGATTGCTCCTTCTATTCGTGATCCGAAAAAGCTCTATGATCGTCTGTTTCTTTCCGATAGTTTCCGTGGACATGTATCGGATGTAAGTGATCTGGTTCTGGCAGATGCGAAGTCCCTTTCGGCGAAGTTGAATCATGAGGATCGCCAGACTCTGGGGGAGTTCATGGAGATGATCCGCAACATTGAGGTTCGTATCAAGAAGCTACAGAAGCTGGTATCGGATGCGAATATCAAGGAGCCGACCAGTGAGCGGTTGCCCAGAGGGGAGTACATCCGGTTGCAGGCCGACTTGATGCTACTGGCTTTCCAGATGGGCATTACCAACATTTGTACCTTTATGATTGGTCCTGAACGTTGGGATGCCACGCTGATGTACGAGGGCGTGTTTGAGAAACCGGTGCAACACCACAGCATGACCCATAACCAACGTGGCAAAGGTTATCTGGAGGTACAGAAGATCGATATTTTTCACATTCAGCAGTTTATGTACCTTGTCGAACGTATGAAGAGCATCAAGGAGTCCGATGGCAGCACGATGTATGACAACTCTCTGATTTCCTATGGAGCCGGTTTGGGGGATGGGGCAACTCACCAGTACTTTGACTTGCCGTACATCATTGCAGGGAAGGCGCAGGGGCAGATCAAGCAAGGGCGTTTCATCAAGGCTCCCAGTGGTACGCTCAATTCCAATCTTTGGCTGACTTGTGCCAAGCTCATGGGGCTCGATATCGACTCGTATGCGGACAGCACTGGAGTGATTTCGGACCTCTGGACCTGATATTTTTTAACCACGAAATTCACGAAACACACGGAAGAATTCCCTGTGTTTTGTGCACCCTACTGATGAAGCATTTTCTCACATTCATTGCATGTTCCTGGCTGGTTCTCTCCTTGCAGGGGAATGAGTACGAAAAGTTTACCAAGCCTTTGCTGGAGAAGCATTGCTATCAATGCCATGGCAAGGAGAAGACCAAGGGGAAAGTGAATCTTTATGAGTTGGGCTCACGGGAAAATTTCCTTGGAAAACCTACATTGATCAAGGAAGTGATCGAAGTTCTGGATGCGTATGACATGCCTCCCGAAGAGGAGCTGCAGCCTTCCGAGGCAGAGCGGACGAAGTTGATCGCACAGCTTAAGGAATACCTGAGGGAATCGGCCAAGTCCTCTTCGGCGACCGCCAAGTCTGTGAAGATGCGGCGATTGAATCGTTTTCAATACAACAATGCAGTGAAGGACCTTTTCCGGATTAAAAAGGATCTCTTTCCCCTGACGGAGAAATTGATGACCCGGCATACCCCATACCTCAAACATCCTGACAAACCCATGCCGGGCAAGGTCGATGTGGAATCCCGTGCCCTGGCAACCCTTGATGGCGGTGGTTTCAAAGAGGTGGTGCCTTTTCCAAAAGACCTTCGGGCTGCCCATGGTTTTGACAACCAGGCCAATCAGCTGACTCTGTCACCTCTGCTTCTGGATGCCTTTTTGAAGCTGAGTGTCTCCATTTTGGAAAGCCCGGACTTTCATGAAAAAACGGTGGGGATTTGGAAGGAGTTCTTTGCGGAACCCCAAGCCGATGCAGATCTGTCTGCTGAGTTGAGAAAACGCTTGGAACCCTTTCTGGAAAAGGCTTTTCGGGCACCTGTGGACGAGGCGACGCTGGACAGGTATTCCGATTATGCCAAAGCTAAAATTGAGCAGGGGCTTTCTTATACAGACACGATGAAGAAGGTGTCTTCTGCTGTGCTTTCCTCTCCACTTTTTTTGTTTCGTTATTCCGCCAAAGAGGAGGCCATCCCTGCGGATTGGACCCTGGCGTCCAATTTGTCATTTTTTCTGTGGAACAGTATTCCGGATGAGAAGTTGCTGGAGTTGGCCAAGGCCAGAAAGCTGTCTGACCCCAAAGTCCTGGATGAGCAGGTGACACGGATGCTGCGAGATCCCAAAATCGAGGGTTTTCTGGACATTTTTCCGGCCCAGTGGATGCAGTTGGAGAATGTGTTGTCGGTCAATCCGGATCCCAAAATCTACAAATTGTTCAAACTCGACCCGAACCGCCCGGCTGGAGTGCAAATGGTATTGGAGCCCTTGCTGCTGTTTGATGCGGTATTTCAGGAAGAACGACCGATTGTGGAACTCCTTTCGCCAAATTTTTCCTACCAGAGCCAGTTTCTCAAGGATTGGTACACTTCGGACCTGAAGTACCCCGTTGCTGACACAAAGAAGATTGAGGAAGATAATCGGAAGTTGGAAGAGAAGAAGCAAGCTCTTGAGAAGAAGCTTCAGGCGACTCGTGAGCAGCTTGATGCTTTGACAAAACCCATCAGGGAAAAGATTCTGGCAGATCGGGAAATTCTGGATGGAAAAACAGAGGTGGTGGATCTGGAGCCCTATGCCGGCTGGGAGTTTGATGGAGATCTGTACAGTACGCCAGACACCAATCCTCCTCTGAATTTGAAAGCTCACGGGAAGATTGATTATCAGGATGGAAAAGTCGTATTAAACAAATCCTATCTGGAAAGTCCGAAGTTGCCCATCGAGATCAAGGCGAAGACGCTGGAAGTCTGGTGTGAATTACCGGATATCAATCAACGTGCCGGTGGGGTAATGACCATGCAGGGGCCCGGTGGACTATTCGACAGCATTGTCTATGCGGAACGGAAGCCAAAGCACTGGATTTCCGGAAGTAATAATCACTCCAGAACCAAGGATTTTCCAGAGTCGACTCCTGAGACGAAGGTCCTGCAGCCCTTGCATCTTGTGATCACCTACGCCGAAGATGGCACCACGACAATGTATCGCAATGGTCAACCCTACGGGAAGCCTTATCGCAAGGGTTCTACTTCATTTCCCAAAGACCGTACTTCGGTGGTCTTTGGTCTTCGTCATCTGCCCCCTGGAGGCAACAAACATATGAATGTCATCCTCGATAAGGCTCGATTCTATGATCGGGAGCTGACCGCTGAGGAGGTCGAGGCATCGTACTCTGGCAGTAGCCATTATGTGACCAAACCACAATTGGTGGATGCAATGAAGCCGGAGCAAAAGGAAACGTATGAAGCTTTGACGCAAACGCTCAGTGACACTTCCTCCGAGATCGCTGGCCTTCCTAAGCCCAAAGATCCTAAAAAATTCCAGAAAGAAGCCCGGGTGAAGTTTGAGAATGAATTTCGAGCCAAGCTTAGAGGACGTTCCTTTGAGCGGGTGAAGCTCTCTGACCCTCGTTATGGTGGAATATTGACCAATTCTGCCATGCTCAGCATGACCTCTGGCCCCAAACGAACTCATCCGATTGCCCGTGGAGCCTGGGTTATTGAAGTCATCTTCAACGACCCGCCACCGCCACCACCCAACGATGTGCCGCCGCTCAAAGATGATCCAGCCTTCAAGAAGATGACCATCCGTGAGCAGTTTGCCCAACACAGGGAGCATCCCGACTGTGCCGGTTGCCACCAGAAGCTTGACCCACTCGGGTTTGCCCTTGAAAACTTCGACATCACCGGCCGCTGGAGAGAGAAATACAAGAATGGTCGCGAAGTGGATGCATCCGGAAAACTCCTCAAGAAGTATGCCTACTCAGACATTGTTGAATTCAAGGAGTCTCTGAGCAAGGAAGAGCGGCGTTTTGCAAAGGCCTTTACTGCTCATTTGTTGAGATACGCTGTTTCCAGAGAACTGGCACCTACGGATTCTCTTGTCGTTGAATCCATTGTCGAGAAGACGACGGGCAAAGGTTACCCTGTGAAGGCCCTGATTCGGGAAATTGTGCAAAGTGAGCCGTTTTTGAGACAATAGTGATGCATTGACATCAGTATTGAAATGGCGAAACCCTCTTCTCAATGAACGAGGTTTTAACAGATTGTGCAAGGTACTACCCGCCAGAGATGGAACGGTGGTGGTTGGATCGGGTGGAGGAGTCCGATGTACATACGCTAGAGAATTTACACCGCAATGCCACGGTGCTGAGTGATCACTTTACGGTGAAGCGGGACAAGGGGTTTCCGGATTATTTTAAGAAACCGGGACATTTGCTGGCCTATGGAGTGTACTTTCATCCACAGAGTTGGGTAAGAGTGCGGTTTCCTTTGCTGGAGGTGATTGGGGCAAGGGGTTGGGAGTTGCCGAGTGCTGAATCCAAGGAAGCGTTTCGGGTGTTGGATGTTGGGGCTGGGCCGGGTTCCGTGGGACTGAGCGTTGTGCAATTAATGGAGGCTTTGCGGCCCGATTTGCGGGTGGAGTTGACGGCGGTGGATCAATCTCCTCATGCGTTGGATGTGCTGCGGCGATGTCATGGGGAATTGCGATCGCAATTGTGGCCCAGTTCGGTCGTTCGGACACAGACCAAGAATATGCGGTTTCGGTCCAGTTTGTTTTATGGCGGGAAAGAGCGTTTTGATCTGGTGGTGTTGGGGTTCAGTTTGAATGAGTTTTGTCAGGGAATGGAGGATGAAGAGGTGGCAGAGTTTTTGGCAGAGGCTGCGGAGCGTTTATTAAAACGTCGTGGGCTGCTGATTATTTTGGAGCCAGCCTTGCAGGAAACATCGACAACCATGAGCCGATTGGGGGAATTGCTCTCTGAGAACGAGAGATTGCATTACTGGGGGCCGTACTTGCATGGCGGGAGTTGTCCTTTGCTGGCTCAGGGAAAGTATTGGAATCATGAAGTGCGGTCCTGGGTCCCGCCCAATTCCCTTGAGTATGTGAACCGGCGGATGCAGCGGCGGATCCATGAAGTGAAGTACAGTTATTTTTGTATATCTAGGATTGCTCCAGAGAGGAAGTTTGCAGAGTCTCCAGAGGTCTTTCGCCTGGTCTCTCCAGTCAGTCGGATGAAGGGGCTTTTTCTAATGTCCGGTGCGGCAGGGGATGGGCAGGTCTACACGTACGAGCTTCAGTTTCGTGGCTTAAGTTCGGAGCAGAAGCGGACGATGCGGAAAATGGAGCGGGGAGATATTCTGAAGGTCCAGAATCTGGAGAAAGCTGGGGAGCATTGGAGGATTCATGAGTTTGCGGATATCGTGGAGCATTTCCAGGTGCCGTAGTGGCGTATGCTTCCAGCTTGCGAAAGTCCAGAATGCTTGGAATCGCAAGCTGGAAGCATGCGCCTCTGTTGGAACAAAAAACCCGCTCCATTGCTGAAGCGGGTTTTTTGAAAAGGGAATGGGATAACGATTAGTTGTCCCGTGTTGCTTCGTCGAGGATATCGCCGAGGCTGGTAAGGTTGTCGTGGGACTGAGAATCGTAGGCTGCGGTCTCTGCGGCGAGTTGTTCCTCGTCGTAGTTGGCGGCTTTGATACTGAGTCCGATGCGGCGTTCCGATTTGTCAATTTTGATGACACGGGCTTTCACGGCATCACCGGCATTGAGAATATCGCTGATTTTGTCGACGCGATCTTCGCTGACCTGGCTGATATGAACGAGGCCATCGATATCGTTGGGAAGCTCCACGAAGGCACCGTAGGAGGCAACTTTTGCGATTTTTCCTTCCACAATGTCACCAATCTTGAAGTGTTGTTCGATTTGCTCCCATGGATCGTCGGAAAGCTGTTTGAAGCCGAGGGAGATCCGTTGCTGGCTTGGGTCCACATCGAGAACGATGGCGTCCACCAGTTGTCCTTTGGTGATGACTTCACCAGGATGGTTGATCTTGCGGGTCCAGGACATGTCGGTGACGTGTACCATGCCGTCGATGCCTTCTTCGAGTTCGACGAAGGCTCCGTAGGAGGTGAGGTTGCGAACCTTGCCCTGAACACGGGAACCTGGGCGGTAATTGATCGCAGCTTCGTCCCATGGGTTGGGTTCGAGCTGTTTGATGCCGAGGGAGATTTTCTTTTCTTCCTTTTGGATACCGAGGATGACGGCTTCCACTTCGTCGCCGATCTTGAGGACTTCCTGTGGCTTGTTGATCCGTTTGGTCCAGGACATTTCGGTAACGTGGATGAGACCTTCGACGCCTTCTTCGAGTTCGACGAATGCACCGTAGGGCACGAGGTTGACCACTTTTCCAGAGATGTGTCCACCAACTGGGAATTTCTTCTCGATGTCGTCCCAGGGATTCATGACGAGCTGCTTGAGGCCGAGGGAGACCCGCTCACGATCTTTGTCCATTTCAATGATCATGACTTCAATCTCTTCACCTTGCTTCAGCATTTCACTTGGGTGAGAGATGCGGCCCCAGCTCATGTCGGTGATGTGGAGTAGGCCGTCGAGACCGTCCAGATCGATAAAGGCACCGTAGTCGGTGATGTTTTTGACCACGCCCTTGCGTTTGTCTCCTGGAGCAATGTTGTCGAGGAGTTCGGAGCGTTTTTGCTGGCGTTGTTCTTCAATCAGTTCACGGCGGGAAACCACGAGGTTGCGGCGCTCCTGATTGATTTTGATAACTTTAAAGTCATAGGTTTGCCCAAGATACTGGTCGAGGTTCTTAGGAGGCTGGATATCGATTTGGGAGGAGGGAAGGAAGGCATCGACTCCGATGGAGACGATCAGGCCGCCCTTCACTTTGGATTTTACACGACCGGAAATGATGGAACCCTCTTCACAGGTGGAGAGGATGTTTTCCCAGTTTTTCTTTTGCTCCGCTTTGTCGAAGGAGAGAACCGGACTTCCTTCAGGGCCTTCAATGCGTTCGAGCAGGACTTCGATATCTTCACCGATTTCGAGTTCGCCGACGTCGAGGAATTCTACGCCGGGAATGGAGCCTTCTGATTTTCCGCCGACATCGACGACGACTTCATTTTGGCGAATTTCGGTGATTGTGCCGGAGACGATTGCCCCTTCTTTGAGGCGATCAAGTTCACTCCCGGCAAGGAGTTCTTCCATAATGGATGACATAGGTTGTATTTCTTTGTTGCTGACGAGGACGCCAGCGGGTTGGAGGTTATGTTGTTGGTTACCAAGTGAACAGTAAAAACCGGAGCCCCGAGGCCCGGCACCAATTTGGGAACGCGGAAGGATGGTTTTCCGCTCCCAACGTGCAAGTTTAAACTGGATTAATTTTCAAGCTTGGTATCCATCTGTACAAAGCTATCTTTCCCCGCCTATTAAATGAACTGTTATGAAGTACTTCTCACATTTGCTCCTCCCTTTTGTTTTTGCGGTAAATTCCTGGGCTACAGTTTGTAAATGGGCGGATACACCTCCGGTAATTGATGGCAAGGATGAGGATGCGGTCTGGAAGATTGCCGAACATGTTGGGGATTTTCAGAGAGCCTGGGTGGCAAACCCTGATAAACGAAAGCCTTTGACCAAGACAGATGCAAAGATCTGTTGGGACCGGGACCATCTATACTTTTTCGCCCGAATGGAAGATGGGGATCTGTTTGCGACCCATACCGAGCAGGACGGCAATCTCTGGGAAGATGATGTCTTTGAGCTGTTTTTAAAACCCTCGCAGGATTTTCCTGGATACTACGAATTTGAATTCAATGCACAGAATGCAGTCCTGGATTTTTATTTTCCACGTCGTGGAGGGGGAGCTGTATCTCGATTCAGGAAGGACTTTGAATTCCACATTCAAACGGCGGTAACGTTGAATGGCACGTTGAACAAGTGGACGGATCGCGATAAAGGATGGACGGTTGAGGGCAAAATTCCCTGGAAAGATTTCATCCGTGCCGGAGGTCGTCCACGTGCTGGGGATACCTGGAAGTATGCAGCCTGTCGTTATGACTACTCCGTGGACTTTGAGGGGCCGAATTTGTCCTCCAATGCGCCGCTCAAAAAGCTCAGTTTTCATCGCTACGAAGATTATTTACCTTTGGTGTTTGAAGGTCCTCAAACATCCTACCAGCCCATCGCTGAGTTGAAGGTCAAAGGAGCCCCAGGGAAGCCTGCTCCTTACAGGTTGGACCCCGCTTATCCGGAGCTCCAGGGGCTCAAAATGCCGATATCCACCATTGCAATTCCGGGGACTTCCCGGATGTTGGCCATCACACAGGATTATGCTTATGGACCGACCAAAATCATCACCTTTGAGGACCGTGAAGATGTCGAGGAGATAAAGGATTTGCTGACTGAAAAGGGGACCGCCTACGACTTTGCCTTCCACCCGGATTTTGAAAACAACCACTTTGTCTTTCTCGGTTGGAATGATGGAAGCCGTACAATGATTTCCCGTTTCAAGTTGGATGCCCGGAAGCTGGAGTTTGATAAAGATTCGGAAACCGAATTCCTGACTTGGGACGGGAATGGTCACAATGGAGCTGCGATTGATTTCGGGCCGGACGGGTTTCTTTATGTCACGACGGGTGACGGCTCTTCAGATTCGGATGTCTTATTAAACGGGCAGCGTACCAATGTGCTCCATGCGAAGCTACTCAGGATCAACGTGGACTCAGCTTCCGATGGCAAACCTTACTCGATTCCGGAAGATAATCCATTTGTGAACAATCCCGATTTTGTGCCGGAAACCTACGCTTATGGATTCCGGAACCCCTGGCGACTGGATGTGGATGAAGTCACCGGGCAAATCTGGGTTGGCAACAATGGTCAGGATCTTTGGGAGCAGGTTTACTTTGTGGAAAAAGGTGCCAATTATGGCTGGAGTGTGGTCGAGGGAAGTCGCCCGTTTTATCCCAACCGGAAAGCTGGTCCCACGCCGATCAGTCAACCTGCGATGGAACATTCTCATGCAGAATCCCGTTCTTTGACCGGCGGATTGGTGTATCACGGAGAGATGTTGCCAGAGTTGAAGGGGCACTACATTTACGGCGATTATTCTACGGGAAAAATCTGGGCGGCAACGCACACGGGTGAAGAGTTGTCTGGTCCGGCCGAATTGGTGGATTCACCTTTCAACATAACGGACTTCAACCTTGATTCAAAAGGAGAACTGTTGGTTCTGGACCATGGAGATCGTACTGGAGGGGGCTTTTATCGGTTGGTTCCTGTTCCTGGAGATTTGAAAGAAAATGATTTTCCCAAAACATTGTCCGACACGGGCCTGTTTGCAGATGTGGCCAAAAATGAACTGGCGTCCGGTGTCCTCCCTTATTCTGTCAATGCAGAGCAATGGGCTGATGGTGCCAACCAACAACGGGCTCTGGCTCTTCCTGCCTATCCCAATGACAAGGGGGAACTGGTCACGGAACGTATTCAATTCAACAATCATCGGGCATGGAAAATGCCGGAGGGCACGGTGTTGCTGAAGACGCTATCCTTACCAACCTCCGTAGGAGAACAACGGGTTGAGACCCAAATGCTGACTCTGCAAAATGGAGACTGGGCGGCCTATGTTTATAAATGGAATGCTGAGGGGACGGATGCCAGTTTGGTGGATGCAGGCGGGGAGAATGTATTGCTCAAGGACGTTGGTGAAGGAAAGGCGTGGCGGCATGCCAGTCGTGCGGAGTGTATGTTTTGTCATTCCAGGGCCGCCGGATTTGCCTTGGGCATGGATACTCTGCAAATCAACCGGGAGCATCCCTACAAAGATTCCAAACTGCCTCGTAATCAGTTGGCCGTCTGGGATCACATCGGTTTGTTTTCAGACAATTGGGCAGCTTCGGTTCGTAATCAATTGCAGCAAGAGCGGACGCAGCAGGCACCCAAGGAGGACAAGGCGGACTTCCAGAAGCTGAAGGCGAAGGCCAAGCGTCAAGTGAACGAACTTTTTGGAGGAGACAGGGCATACCAACACCCTTCCTCTGACCGGCTGGCATTTTCTCCGGAATCGAATCATTACAGTCGCCAGGTTGATCCTTATGACAAGTCTCAGCCTCTGGAGGAGAGGGCATGGTCCTATTTGCACACCAATTGTGCCAACTGCCATGTGGGTGCCGGCGGAGGCAATGCTGCCATAAACCTGGCCATCCATGCACCTGCGGAAAAGCGTCAGCTCTTTGACGTGAAGCCCAAGCATCTTCATTTTAATCTCCGCCATGCCCGTTTGATTGCTCCCGGCAAACCCGCCAGTTCCGTGCTCCTTTACCGGATGGGGCTTACCGGGCCAGGAAAGATGCCCATTATTGGACGTAACACGGTCGATCAGGACGGGCTGGAGTTGATCCGTGAATGGATCTCGGGGATGAAACCAAAGCGTGCAGCAAGTCGGAGTACTTATCCAAGGTTTCGGTAATAGGCGGGGATTTTTTATCCTAAGTTCCGCAGTTCGGAGCAGGTAATACTCCTGATTCCTACGATTAACCTTGGAGCATTGGAGCATTGGAGTGCTGGAGAGTTGGAATACTGGATTACTGACCCTCATCGGGCACAACAAATCCAATACTCCAATACTCCAACATTTTGGTTCCGGCTATGCCGGGTTAG
>CAYSOI010000042.1:0-16493 GCA_964432425.1 uncultured Opitutales bacterium
AACATTCCTTTGCCTGACTGACTGTCGTTGATCTCTTGCGTCCCTTATTTCACGTCTTTGTTGGCAAGCAAATGGCAGGTCAGGAAGATTTTGAGTCCCATTTTCTTGCCCTTCATTTTCCTGCCAATTTCTGAGAAGCGGTACAACACAAAGACATCGGTAACACTGAATCGAGGCACTATACTTGGAAAAAGATAGACCCGATAACAGAAAAGGGATGAGGCAGAAGGGGGGCGTCTACTTTTGTTCCGTTTCCTTCACGTAGAGACCCAGTGAAGCGACAGAGCTCCATTGAGATGCTTTCTATCATCAGCGAAGATGAGTGTCCATAGGTGGTTTGAAGGGTGGAAGTCGGGTCAGAGTGAATTGGATCGGCTGGGAGAAATGTGTGTTTGAGGGATGGTGGTTCTCTTTTGGGTTTCTTTTTTTTGGGAATTGTCTAGGGAGTGGGGTGTTTGGGGCATTGGCCCTTGGAATAAGCAAAAATTCTGAACATTGGATAACATGGAAACACCGGTATTGGTATTACTGATCTTTTTGACAGCGAAAGTGTTGATCGAGCTTTGGTTGACTTCTTTGAATCTTGGAGAGGGCAAGAAGCGGAGGGGGGAAATTCCTGAAGCGTTCAAGGAGGTGATCCAGCGTGAGGACTATGAGAAGTCGATTGATTACATGGGAGCAAAGGCTCGTTTGGGGATGATTTCGGAGATTTTGGATGGGGTGATTATGGTGGTGCTGGCGTTGGGTGGTCTGGCTTGGATTTTTGCTCAGTTTTCTTCGGTGTTACCGGTCGGTCTGGGTTGGGATGCCCTGTTGATTCTTTGTGTAATGCTGGTGCTGTCGCTGCCGGGTTTACCTCTTGAGTGGTGGGGGCAATTTCGTTTGGAGGAGAAGTTTGGTTTCAACAAGAGCACAGTGGGATTATGGGTTTCGGATAAATTCAAGGGGTTGATTTTGATGATTGTTTTGGGTTGGCCTCCGTTGCTGGGTTTGTTGTGGGTTTTTGAATCATTCCCGGAGTCGTGGTGGATTTGGGGCTGGGGGCTGTTCTTTGGTTTCCAACTGGTGATGATGGTTCTGTATCCGATGGTGATTTTGCCGCTGTTTAATAAATTGGAGCCGCTGGAAGAGGGCGAATTGAAGAAGAGTCTGATGGATCTGGCGGATCGGGCTGGCTTTGCGGCGCAAACGATTCAGGTCATTGACGGTAGTAAGCGGAGTACTCACTCCAATGCCTATTTTACGGGGTTTGGGAAGTTTCGCAGGATTGTTCTGTACGATACGCTGATCGAGCATTTGAAACCAAGGGAGCTGATGGCTGTGCTGGCCCATGAGATTGGTCATTACAAGAAGGGGCATGTTCCACAAATGCTGGGCGTTTCGGCGGTGATTTCTCTGGCCGGGTTCTGGTTTATCAATTGGTTGATCACAGAAAGATGGGTGGTGGAGCTGTTTGGTTTTGATGTATTCGGAGATGGTCGGGTGGATTGCTTGCCGGCTCTTCTGCTCTTTATGATTTTCTCGGGAGTTTTCATTTTCTGGCTTGGTCCGATCATGAACTTCTGGTCCAGAAAGAATGAGTTTGAGGCCGATGCTTTTGCCAAGGACGCGATGGAGGAATCCCAATCCTTAATCGGTGCTCTCCGCGGACTTCACGCCAAGAACCTGAGCAATCTGGTCCCCCACCCTGCCTACAGTTTTTTCCATTATTCCCACCCCACCTTGCTGGAGCGGGAAAGTGCCCTCAATTCCGATGCCGAGAAGTCCCATTCGTAGATTCCTGCTGTTATCCTTTGTTCTGGGGTTGTTGGCTCAATCCCTTTGGGCGGAGCTGAAAGTGGCGACGTACAATGTTCGCAACTATTTGTTGACGGACCGTCTGGTGCCCATTGAGGGCAGTACAAAGATGGTCTGGAGGGAGGAGTATCCGAAGCCGGAGCCGGCCAAACGGGCACTCAGGCGGATCATTGCCAGGGAAGCCCCGGATATTCTGGCCCTTCAGGAAATGGGAAATGAGCCATTTCTGAAGGAAATTCAGAGAGACTTGGAAAAGATCGATGGCATCCGTTACCCTCATGTGGCATTGATGAAGGGTGTGGATGAAGACAGGCATTTGGCTGTATTGTCAAAAATCCCCTTTGTTGAAGTAATCAAGCATGACGATTTGGACTATAAGTACTTCGATGACCGGCAGGTGCTCCGGCGGGGCTTGCTGGAAATACAATTCAAGTCTGGTGGCAAGCAATGGAGTTTGTTCAATGTGCATTTGAAAAGCAAGTGGACCGTTCGTAAGGATGATCCCGAGTCTGGTCTGATGCGGGAGGCAGAAGCCCGGTCAGTGAGGGATTTTCTCAAGAAGCGTTATCCGCCGGAGGAAGGCTATCCATATTTACTGGTTGGTGATTTTAATGATACCCCAAATTCCAAGCCAATTGCCCGAATTTTAAAAAGTGGTAAAACCAACTTGGCCTACTACCTCTACTCCACGGATAAGAATGGCAGAATCTGGACGCATTTCTGGAGTCGGGGGGGCACCTATTCACAGGTCGATTATGTTTTTGCCTCGATGGGAATGCTGCAATTGCTCCCGGAGGGGAAAAGTACCAGGGGAAAAATCGAAGATTCTGTGGATACACTGAAAGCCAGTGATCACAGGATGGTGCTGGTTGAGCTGCCGTTTTGAACCACTTCTGGCTCATCACGATGTAGAGATTGGCAAAAGTACAGGGGAAGTCAGAAGATTTCGTACTTCTGTTCTGGACGAAACAGGCTTACCCAGATGGCAATTTATTTCCGCGATGACCACATCCGCAGGGCGGAGGTCACTTTTTCCGGGTTTTTGGAAACCAGTTCCCTCAACATCTCGGGAGTCAATCGATCACCATTGACCTGTATGACCTTCTGAGCGTCATCATCCAATGGTTGCAGCTCCCCGGAATCATTCCGGATTACTAATTCGCCGCTTTCGGTTTCTTCTTTCAAAATATTAGAGGACAGGGGTGTTAACAACAAAGTTGAATGGGACCGTAATTCATTTTCTTAAAAAGGAAAGTCAAAGATTTCCTGAAAAAAATATTTTTCCGTATAGACAGGTTGACTTGGCATTGCTTTATACGATGTCGATTTATTTAAAAGATAATTTAAAATCAATGGACAGTTCAAGCGACGATCATCTTACGGACATTATTTCTATCGTACAGGCAAGCCCTAAATCACCGGCCCCCGTCGAAACAGAACCTGAATCCACGAAAACCGAGCAACCGGAACCCGCAGCCCCGGTACAATCAGAGCCGACAGCCCCCGTACAGTCGGAACCCAAGGAAGCCCCTGCAGAACCACAGGAAGTGGTGACTGAACCTGCTCCGGCACCCGAAGCCAAACCCGCGAAGCCACCCAAGAAAAAAAGCCGTGCAGGGCGTAAACCCTTACCGGATAAAAACCGACGGAGCGAAATTCTCATCATTCGTCTCACTAAGGCGGAGAAAAAAAAGTTGTGGGAACTGGCCAAAAAGAAACACACCACTTTGTCATCCTTCGTTCGCAAAACTTCCATTGGAGAATATGACAAAGATTAACGTGCCCCAGGTCACAAATTAGAAACTGAATCGGAATGTTTAACGGATGAGATTAGATACAGTTACCATATTCGCTGCTCTCATCCTGATTGGTTTCATCATTTTTGTGAGAGCCCGCTGGAAAGGAAGAATCAGCGGAGAAGACAAAAAAGACTCAGGATCTGGGTTGGATATGGTCGACTCTCCACACACTCACCGGATCATGATGATCCTGGCGATGCTCTTTGGCTGTGCCTTACTAGGCTTTGCCTTATCTGGAATAGTAAAACGGTTGATGGAATAAGTGCAAAAGGGCTAGACCAATTTGTGCACAACCAGACCACTGCGAAGCTTCGGTTCAAACCAGGTCGTCTTCGGTGGCATGATATTTCCTGTATCGGCAATATTGAGTAGCTGCTCCATGGAGACTTCATGCAGAGCAAAAGCCACCGCCATCTCGCCACTGTCGACCCGGCGGGAAAGCTCCTCAAGACCACGGATTCCGCCAACAAAATCAATTCGGCTGCTTTTGCGAAGGTCCGTGATGTCCAGGATCGGTGTCAATACACATTCCGAAAGAACGGTGACATCCAGAGTGCGAATGGGGTCGGAATCATCGTAAGTGCCCTCATTCGCGACCAGCCGATACCAGGTCCCGTCCAGATACATGGAGAGAACATGCACTCCATCGGGACGATAAGGGGCACTCCCCTTCTCCTCGACGGTGAAATTCTCTTCAATCCTTTTGATAAACTCTTCAGTAGACAATCCATTCAGATCTGTGACGACTCGATTGTAATCAAAAATCTTCAATTGGTTGTCGGGAAAGAGTACACTGAGGAAGAAATTGTATTCCTCCTCACCAGTGTGGTTGGAATTGGCTTCCTTGCGTTCCTTGCCGACCAGGGCAGCCGCCGCAGTACGATGGTGCCCATCGGCCACGTAGACCTCAGGAATGCTTTTGAACAGTTCCACAATTTGCTGAATCCATTCCGCATCATCCACCACCCAGAAGCGATGCCGGATTCCGTCCTCAGCTTCAAAATCATAAACAGGTGTATCGACAAGTTTGGCCGCGACCAGCTCATCAATCCTGGGCTCCGCACGATAAGAGAAGAAAACCGGCTCCGCATTCATATCAGTGTAGCGAATGTGATTCTTACGGTCCTCTTCTTTCGCCTGTCGGGTCAGCTCATGTTTGCGAATCTTGTCTTCAAAGTATTCTTCCACAGCGGAGCAACCCACAATTCCCGTTTGGGTTCGGCCATCCATGGTCAATTCATACAAGTAAAAGCAGGGCTTTTCATCTTCTGTAAACACACCACTCTCCACCATTTTAGCAAAATTGGAAACAGCCATCCGGTAGACTGGTTCACTGTACAAATCTGTATCTACAGGTAAATCGATCTCTGGCTTAACCACATGCAGAAATGAATCAGGATTCCCCGCTGCTTCCTCACGGGCTTCCTCAGAATTCAGTACATCGTAAGGTCTTGATGCAACGGCTTTAGCTTTTTCCGGAACAGGCCGGATTCCTTTGAATGGGCGAAATGTAGACACGATTTTTGGTGATCAGGTTCGAAAACGGGCAGACTGTTTCCATCACCAAAAAAAATGCAACCTTGAATCTGTGAAGTTTCTGCTACATAAGCTCAATTTGATTCATCAAAACACAAATTTCAGAGGCCACTTGACGAAACCTATTGCCCGCCCTACATTGTAGGCAACTTATCTGAACCAAGCCTCCCTCCCTATATGGCCTATACTGACAACTCTTCCTCCCGTCCCTGTGCATTAGTTGTGGATGACGACTTAGGTGCACGAAACTTAAACTCCCGCCTTCTTTCCATCGCCAATTACGAATGTATTGTTTGCGAAACCGCAGAGGAAGCGTTGAAAGCCTACGAAGCTGCCCCTGAGAATTTCGACTTGGTGGTTACGGATCTGAAAATGCCGGACATGGATGGAGAAACTCTTGCGGAAAATATTCATCAAAAGGATCCGAATTTGCCGATTATCCTGATTACAGGCACTTCCTTCTCCGTGAAAAACGAAAGTTTGTTTGTTCAGATCATCAAGAAACCTTTCAATCCGAAAGAATTTATTGAATATACGAAATCCCTGGTCAATTACTCCATGGCGTCTTAGCAATTAGCCGCGAACCTCCCGATAAACAATCACAGAGATGAAACTTTGCCCATTGACGCGGTATAGTAGATGGGCACCTTAACAAGCAGTTTATCATACACACGTTCTTTTGATGCAACAAACTGAAAAACCTTCCACCAAACCTTGGGTATTAGTTGTGGATGACGACTTTGGTGGACGGAATTTAAACGCATTCATACTCTCCAAGGCTAACTTCGAATCCGTGTCATGTGCATCTGTACAAGAAGCTCTCAACGCCTACGAAGCTGAACCTGAAAAGTTTTCCCTCATCATTACCGATTTGAGAATGCCGGGCCAGGATGGCGAAGATCTGGCCAAACAAATTCGTGAAAAAGACCCGGATCTGCCAATCATCCTGATCACAGGGACAACCTTCACAGTGAAGAATGAAGCCTTGTTTACGAAAATCATAAAGAAGCCATTCAACAAGAAGGATTTCCTTGATTGTGTTACGTCTCTGGTAAGGACAGCTGATTCCTCGTAGGAAATTCAAAATCAAAGTGCAAAGACAATGAAGGAAGCGCTATTCATTGGAAAGCGTACCTTCTTTGATCATGAAACTCACCAGCTGCATTCTTTCACTATCCTTGCTCCTTTCCGGTTCCGTCTTCAGCAAAGAGGAGCAACCAGTTCACATCCAACTGATTTGCGAAACAGACGGCATCACTCCCGGCCAACCCTTCAACCTTGGCCTGTTTTTACGCCATGATCCAGGCTGGCACACCTATTGGAAAAACCCTGGGGACGTAGGTCTGGCACCGAAAATTGAATGGAAGGGCCTGCCCAATGGCTTTCAATCGAAACCTGTCATTTGGGCCAGCCCACAACTGCACAAAATGGGCGTAATTGATGTGCAGGCATACCACGGAGAAATTCTGCATATACACCCAATGGTGGCTCCCAAGGACCTAAAAATCGGAGCTAAAGTCACGCTGCAAGGGCAACTCTCCTGGCTGATGTGCTCCAGAAAATGCATCCCGGCATGGGAAAAAGTGACAATCACACTACCGGTCGTCGCGAAAAGCAAAGTGACTCCCAAATGGAAAACGAAATTCCAACAAACCAGAAATGAACAACCCAAGGCACTCCAAAGAAGCCTGACAGCAACAACCCATGGCAATACCGTCGAACTTACAATCCAGCCCCCTCTTCCCTCCCCCGCTCCCAAACCCAGGGAGTTATGGTTCTTCTGTAATGAAAACCACCTCACCACACAAACTCTCCCCACGATCATAAACCAGCAAAACTCCACCATCCTCAAGATGGAAAAGACCGATTGGGCCCCCAACAACATCCCCAGACTTCAAGGACACCTCTATTTCAAAAAAGGCTGGGACAACGCCGGTAAAATTCACAACCTACTGGTCGACATCCCACTCGATTGAAAATCTGAGCAATGAAAAACACCTACCGAATCCTCTTTCCTCTCCTGCTGTTCGTCATTACGCAGGCAACCCAAGCCTTACCTCCGGCAGCGAAACCTTCCGGTGAATCCAAGTTTCTGAGCCAAATTCGCCAACTTACCTACGAAGGCAAACGCAGCGGTGAAGGTTACTTCTCCGCCGATGGCAGCAAAATGATATTCCAATCAGAGCGCTACGAAGGAAACCCCTTTTATCAGATCTACCTACTTGATCTGGAAACGGGAGACACCGACCTCATCTCGCCAGGACAAGGCCGTACCACTTGTGCATGGATTCATCCCAGCAACAAAAAAGTTCTCTTTGCCTCCACCCACCCCGATCCCGAAGCCAAACAAAAGCAAAAAAAGGAATACGAAGAACGGGAATCCTCCACCAAACGCCGCTATTCCTGGAATTACGACCCCCACTACGACATCTTCGAAAAAGACCTTAAAACCGGCAAGCTCCGCAATTTGACCAACACAAAAGGCTACGATGCTGAAGGTGCCTATTCACCGGACGGAGAATGGATCGTTTTTGCCTCCAACCGCCAAGCCTATGACCACAAGCTCTCTGCAGAGGAAAAGAAGCATTTTGAGCACAGCAAAGCCTACTTCATGGATCTCTACATCATGAAGGCAGATGGTTCCGGGCTACGTCAACTTACCAACACTCCCGGCTATGACGGCGGCCCCTTCTTCAGTGCCGATGGCAAAAAGATCTGCTGGCGTCGTTTTGCCCCCAATCATGCCACGGCTGAAATCTACACCATGAATGTGGATGGAACCGGAGAACAGAAACTCACCTCCCTGCAACACCTTTCCTGGGCACCCTACTTTCATCCATCTGGAGAATACCTCATTTTCGCAACCAACAAACATGGATTCGCCAACTTTGAACTCTATCTCGTCAGAGCCGACGGAAAAGGAGAACCCGTACGAGTCACGGACAAAGAAGGCTTTGACGGCCTCCCCGCCTTTTCCCCGGATGGAAAACAACTCTCCTGGACCTCCAAACGCACAGACGATGGAACCACCCAAATCTTCCTCGCCAACTGGAATCATGAATACGCCCGAAAAGCTCTCAAGATCCAGACTCCCGCCGCTAAAACGAACTTTGCCAAACAACCAACCACCCCGGACATTTCCGAAGAAGATCTGCGTTATCATATATCCACTCTGTCATCCAAGGAATTTGGAGGACGTCTCACTGGCACTCCTGGGGAAAAGCTGGCTACCGCACACGTTGCCAGTGCCTTCCAACAAGCGGGACTCCTAGCCAAAGGTGACGAACAGTCCTATTTCCAAATCTTTCCATTCGAATCTGGGGTGTCCCTGGGCAAGGGCAACACACTGAGCCTGCATCCAGCAAAAGAAGCTACCACTAAGGACTCCTGGCGACCGCTGGCCTTTTCCGGGAATGCCAAAATCGATCCGACGGAAGTCGTCTTCGCAGGATACGGCCTTGTCGCTCCCAAAGCAGGGAAACATAAGGAATACGACTCCTTTGTACACTTGGACGTAAAAGACAAATGGGTTCTGGCTTTCCGATACATTCCAGAAGAAGTCAATGCCCGCATGCGTCAGCACCTCTGGCGGTTTGCTTCCCTCCAGAACAAAGCATCTCATGCACGGGACCGGGGAGCCAAGGGCATTCTCTTTGTCAGTGGTCCTAATTCAAAGGCCAAAAAGCAACTCATCCCCCTCCGCGAAACCGGCTCCAATGCCACCACCTCGATCCCCGTAATCAGCATCACGGATGCACTGGCAGAAAGCCTCTTGAAACCTTCAGGAAAATGCCTGCAAACCCTCCAGGACAAACTCGACACGGGAGAGCCAATGATGGGCTTCACTCTCAAAGATGTAAAACTCTCTGCCACAACGGATCTGATCAGAGAAAAGAGACAGGGTCGCAACGTGCTGGGCCTGCTCCAAACAGGAGACAAACCGGCTAAGGAACTCATTGTCATTGGAGCTCACGTCGATCACCTTGGCAAAGGTGCAGTCAGCTCCAGAGCCAAAGATTCAAGCCGTGAACTGGTTCATCATGGTGCAGATGACAACGCCTCTGGAACAGCCGCAATGCTGGAAATCGCGGCATACCTCTCCAGTTTGAAACAACAAGGCAAACTCCCAACCAATTTTGACATTCTCTTCGCAGCATGGTCCGGTGAAGAATTGGGGCTGATCGGTTCAGGACACTTCATGAAGTCCAGGCATCCTCACTCCAAGCCCATTGCGGCCTACCTCAATATGGACATGGTCGGACGTTTTCAGGATGTTCTGACCTTGCAAGGCGTGGGCTCCAGCAAGATCTGGAAAGGAATCATTGAACGGGCCAACATCCCCGTGGGCATCCCCCTGCAAATCAATCCCGATACCAACCTTCCCACCGATACAACCTCGTTCTATGCCCGTGGAGTTCCCATTCTCAACGCATTCACCAACACCCACGAAGACTATCATGCCCCCACCGATACGGCTGATAAAATTAATTACCCACGTACTCAGCAAGTCGCCCGCCTGATGGCTTTGGTCACCAGACAACTTCTCAAACTCGATAAAGCCCCGGAATACATCGCCACCAAAAACAGCAAACAAAATGTCAAACGAGGCAGCCTGCGGGTATACCTGGGAACGATTCCAGACTACGCCAAAGGAGGCAACCAAGGCGTCCTGCTCTCTGGTGTTGCCAAAGGTGGCCCTGCCGCCAATGCTGGCCTCCAAGGTGGCGACATCATCACTTCCCTCGGCACGAAAAAGATCGAAAACATTTACGACTACACCAACGCCATCGGGGCTTTGAAAATTGGCAAGGCCTCAGAAATCGTCATTCGCCGTAAAGACAAAACCCTGAAGCTGACGATCACACCCGGCTCCAGGGAATAGGCTATGTCGCGATAAGTCCCAATAGGTCCTATACGGCCTATCGCAGAACAGCTGCCAACGGCGAATACCAGACTACCTCTTCAACCGGGGATAAACAAAATCCGGGGAAGAGAAATTGCCCGTGGTTCTGGTATGCAGAGGAACATGTTTCTTGGTAAACGTATCCAGAATTCTCAGCTGGTTCTTACCACCTTGTTGGGAGGAATATACGAGGTGGCGTCCATCATTGGCCCAACTGGCACCTTCATCATTGGTACTGCTGCCAAAGACCTCGGTCTTCCCTTCTTTGAAATCATACACTGCAATCTGGGAGTGCCCCCCGACATTGGCAGTAAACGCGATTTTACCGGAATCAGCAGGATTCCAGCAAGGCTCCGTGCATTCACGGCTCACATTGGTACGAATGGTCTTTAAGCGGCCACGGTCCCGTCCTGTCAAAATGACTTCATAAAGTTGAGCCCCACCTCGTACATCGGAAGAGACGATGAGCTGACGTCCATTGGGAGACCAGGTTGGCGAAGTTTCGGCACTTTTGTTATGAGTGAGTCGCTCCGGTTTGCTGTTGGGATTAAGAATGGAAGAATTGATAAATACCTCACGGTTGAGAATCATGGCAGCACGGCGACCATGTGGCGCAAAGACCGCCCCAAGATTCTGCCCCCTATAACGGGCAACCGGAGTAGAAACCCGAGTGGCAACATCCAGCATATAGACATCCAACCCGCCCTTGTGATTACTGGAATACAAAACCCTGGAACCATCTGGGGACCAATCCGGGGAAACCACTTGGTAACGATGGGAAGTCAGCTTCTGGAAGCCTTTGAAAAATAAATCACTGGTATACAGCTCACGGATTTTCCCGGAATGTGTAACAAAAACAAGTTTCCCGGCAAAAAAGCCTGGTCGCCCCGTAATCCGATCTACCGCCATATCACAAGCCACCAGCACTGCCTGATACAAATCACGTCCTTGTACAGGAAAGGACTCAGGAGAACCTCCGTCCGAACGCAAGATCGTGAGCAGTACAGCGGATGCGCCGCGTTTGACGAGCCGAAGAGTATGAGACGCCTGGTTTGCTGGCACCATCTTAAATCCTCCATGCAGACGAAAGGCCCGCTTCGCAGTCGTGCTGATCTCCTCGTCCGTCGACTGAATCGCAATCGGGTGGACTTGTTTATTTTTATCGTAAGTGACAACCAACTGTCCTGATACCTTATTGGACTGTGCAGAAACAACAGTGCCAGCTAAGAACGCTCCGAATAGCAAACTCAACAATCTCATCATAGTACCTCCTTTTAAATCTCTCTATCAGTTCATGGCCAGAAAAAATCCTGTTTCCCTACCAATTTTTCCATCATTACCCATTGACGCAGGGCCAAGTTTTCCGTTCAAACCTTGTTTTCACACTTTCACAATCAATCAAGGACTCAAACTATGTCTCAACTGGCTGAAGGACAACCCGCCCCTACATTTATCACCACCGACCAAAACGGTAATACTGTAAACCTGGAAGACTTTCGGGGAAAAAAAGTCATCCTCTTTTTCTACCCCAAGGACAATACTCCCGGCTGCACCAAGGAAGCCTGTGCCTACAGGGACAACTTCTCTGCCTTTTCCAAGAAGAATACCGTCTTACTTGGGATCAGCCCCGACAACGAAAAGTCCCACACCAAGTTTATCGATAAATTTGAGCTCCCCTTCACTTTGCTCTGCGACACTGAAAAAACGATCTGCGAAGCTTATGAGGTCTGGGTCGAGAAGAGCATGTACGGGAAAAAATACATGGGAGTCGAACGCTCTACCTTTCTGATTGATGAAGAAGGCAACCTCGCCTCCATTCGCAGAAAAGTGAAGCCGGAACCTCACGTGGCGGAAATGCTGGAGTTGGTATCGTAAAAGAGAGCTGGTTTATGAACCAGGGTCAGTAAGAAACCCCTGCTGCTTCAAAGATTTCGAGGAAGGCATCACTGTCGGATAAATCTTCGAAGACATGATCGGCTCCAGCTTCCAATAAATCTCCGGTGCTGTATTTGCCAGTGGCGACACCGATGGTTCGAGCAGCAATTACCTGACCACATTCGATGTCTCTGGGCGTATCTCCAATGACAAACACTTGGTCTGGAGCAAAGACCGCCCCAAACTGTTGACTAGCTAATTTCAAGGCCTTGGGGGCCAGTTCATTGCGATCAAAGCAATTGTCGGCAAAACTTCCAAAGGCAAAATGACTCCAGGCATCCACACTGGACAACTTACATTTGCCTCCAGCACGGACATTTCCGGTCAACAGCCCCTGAAGGCAATCGGAACGACGGGAAAACTCCGTCAATACCTCCATCCCAGGTAGCAAGGTCGCTGGCTTACTGGCAAGAATGGCGGAGAGATTCCGCACGTAGGACTCGACGAATTCCTGAATCTTTTCCGGTATCACGGAAATCCCATAATGCTCACAAATCATCTTCCCCAGTAAAGGATCTGTACGCCCGCTGTAATCAATGTCATTCAATTGACCATTGATACCAAAGACTTCCAGCATGGCCCTGTCCATGGCTGCTTCACCAGCTCCTTGGGTCGCAATAATTGTGCCGTCAATATCCCAAAGTAATAGCTTATCCGGTTCACTCATCATTCAATCATTCTGTTCAAGGTGTTTTACAGATCCAAGCCATCTCTATGACGATTCTGAAAACCCGTTTGGATTTTGCTTGGAAAGATACACCGTTAAAGGGAATTCCACAGGCCACTTAGTAGCCAATCTCCAGTTTCAGGAAATACATATCATGTAGTTGCCCCAAGGCTGGGAAGGTATAGGTCTCGGTAGTTGTACCGTCGCTATTATCGGTTGAGCTGTGTTGGGAATCGGGGAATTGTGGATCATTGGCCAAAGCATCTACCCAGGTTCCAGAGGCCAGATCCTTCAAGCGAAGAACGGTAAAGCTCCAACCCGCATCGAGTCCCTGGCGTTTGACAAAGGAGAAGGCCACATCTCCCGTTGCCGCATCCACAGTAACCGTCGGGCTGATACCATCCGCCACCAATGGATCTGTTCCCATGATGTACTCCATCATGTTATTGGAACCATCATGGTCGGGATCAGCCTGGAATACTTGCAATTCCAAGGCATGAGTACTCAGGGTGGTGTCAATCAACCATTGTTTGTATCCATCCGGCTCATCCGCTACAACAACCGTACGCTCTTCGACGGTTTCATTTCCTGAAGAATCTGTTACGGAGTAAACGACTTTGTAAACACCAGCCTGGGACTGATCGACAGAGTTGAGTACGGTGATTGAACTTGTCAGATCTCCATCATGGTTATCCAGGGCGGTCGCTCCAGCATCAGTGTAGGATGCCCCAACTTCAATCTTCAGTTCACTCTGCCCCAAGATCGTGATGACGGGAGCCTCAACGTCATAGACTTTGACCGTACGGGTCAAATTCCTCAGTGCAGCATTCCCGGAGGAGTCTTTCACCGAGTAGACCAGAGTATAGATACCAGGTTGGGAAGAATCTACCGTTCCTGTGATCTCCACTTTTCCTACGAGAATGCCTTCGTAAGCATCCAGAGCGAATGCCCCTTGCTCGACATAAGCTTCTCCCAAACGTAAGTGCACGAAGCTCGATCCAGTCAATGAAAGCAGAATTGGTGGCACAGTATCCACGACATGAACGGTCCGGATCACCTGAGTCTCATTTCCATCGGAATCTGTCGCGGCGTAGGTAATTTCATAGGTTCCCACCGTATTGGTATCAACAGTGCCAGTTACATTCACCGTCAAGGCTCCATCTGTGGAATCGGTAGCGGTCGCTCCAAGCTCAGTGTAGGTTTCTGACTTTACCTCCAACTGTATGGTCGCAGCTCCAGTCAGAGTAATGACAGGACCATCGGTATCCTTCACGATTACCTTCCGAGTCACTTCTGCAGCAGCATTACCAGCCGCATCAGCGACATTATAGGTCAGTACATACTCACCCTTGGTGGAGGTGTCTACAGTATCACCGCCAACAACCACCTTGGCTGAAATGTCGCCATCCCGGTCATCACCAGCAAGCACACCAGGATCAACAAAGGTATCTCCCACACTTACTTCCATTTCAGCATCCCCTTTGAGGGTAATGACTGGAGCCGTAGTATCTGGAGCCTGAGTGACATTCACGGTACGAGTCAACGCTCCGGCGGCATTTCCTGAGGAATCTTTCACATTGTAGGTCAGGGTGTAACTACCCTCCTTGGAAGTATCCACGACGTCGCCACCAAGAACGATGCGGCCGCTGATGTCACCTTCAAAACTATCCGTAGCCAATGCTCCGGCATCGACATAAAGTTTTCCTAGCAGAACCGTTGCCGGGTTGCTTCCCTTCAGGGTAATGGCCGGAGCCGTGGTATCCGCCACAGTCACTTTTCTTGTTACGGTCGTTGCCAGATTACCGGAACTGTCGCCCACTGTGTAAGAGAGTGTGTACTGGCCGAGTTTGGTACTGTCCACAGTTCCAGTTTTGGTGACTTCAAGTGTGCCTTCAAATACGTCGTTTGCTGTTGCTCCGGCATCCGTGTAGGCCGTACCGGCTTCGTGTGTGATGTCAGCTCCTCCAACAATTGTGATGACTGGTGCCGTAGTGTCTGCAACCGTAACCTTGCGGGTCGCAGATCCTTCATTACCACTGCCGTCCTTCACGGTGTAAGTGACCGTGTATTCACCAAGCTTACTCGGATCAACCGGATTGTCCGTAGTGATGGCAGGAAGATCGGTGTCAAACACATCAGAAGCCGTAGCCCCTAAGTCTGTGTAAGCAACACCAGCTTCAGCAGTAATGTCAGCGTCACCATTGAGAGTAATCACAGGAGCTGTGTTGTCCGCCACCGTTACCGAACGTAACACTTGGGAAGCTTTGTTACCGGCTGCATCCGTTACATCATAAGTAATTGTGTAAACTCCGAGAGTATCGGTATCCACGGTATCTCCACCTTTCACAATGTCACCGGTCAGGTCGCCATCGCGATCATCCGAGGCCGTAGCACCAGCATCCGTAAAGGCGACTCCAGCCTCCTGCGTGATGTCAGCTTCACCCGTCAAAGTAATGACCGGTTTCGTCGTATCAGGTGAAATGGTAACCGTCACGGTCCGGGTCACTTGGGCCGCCTTATTACCAGCTGTGTCGGTCACATCATAAGTAAGTGTATAATCACCAACCGTATCAATATCCACGGTTCCGGCGGAAACCACTTTACTGGTCAGGTCACCTTCAAAGACGTCGGCGGCAGTAAAGCCCGGATCGGTGAAGGCAGTACCCTTGACCAGAGTTGTGTTCGCAGAACCTTTCAAGGTAATTACTGGGCCTTGGGTATCCACCACGGTCACCTTTCGGGTGACTACAGTCGCGGCATTGCCACTACTGTCCGATACACTGTAGGTCAGAGTGTACTCACCCAGTTTAGTGATGTCGACCGCTCCGGTAGTGGTTGCAGTCAAGGTACCTTCAAAACTATCTGTCGCGGTCGCTCCGGCATCGGTGTAGGCCACGCCACCTTCGTGAGTCAGGGAGGCATTGCCAGTCAGGGCCAAGACGGGTGCAATCGTGTCGGAGACGGTTACCTTACGAGTTACCGTACTCTCATTGTCACTGGAGTCAGAAGCCTTGTAAGTCAGGATGTACTCCCCGATCTTGGCAGGATCTACAGAACCACTGGCAGTCGTGGTTACTGCACCTTCAAAACTGTCCGTCGAAGTGGCTCCTGGATCTGTAAAGGATGTTCCTGCTTCCACAGTCATTTCAGCAGCTCCCGTCAAGGCAATCACTGGTGCGGTCGTATCCGCAACGGTCACCTTCCGTACAACCTGTGCGGCCTTATTTCCGGCAGTATCCGTCACATTGTAGGTTAGATTGTAGACACCCAGCGTGTCACTGTCGACGGTATCGCCACCAATCACGACTTTGCCACTGATGTCTCCATCCCGATCATCTGCAGCTGTAAAGCCTGGGTCAGCATAGGTCACACCCGCTTCAACCGTTTCATCGCTGGATCCCTTCAACGTGATGGAGGGGGCTGTCGTATCAGGCTCTTGGGTAACTGTTACTTGTCGAGTCTGAGCAGAAGCCGCATTGCCACTGCTGTCAGTCACATTGTAAGTCAGTGTGTAAGTTCCTTCCGTAGCTGTATCGACAGTTCCGGTCTTCACAACCTGGCCACTGATATCGCCTTCGAAGCTATCAAGGGCGGTCGCTCCGGGATCGACGAAAGCTTTACCCAAAGTAATGGAAGCGCTGCTTGCACCTTTCAGGGTCAGTACGGGAGCGGTGCTATCTTCCACGGTCACCTTGCGGGTGACGGCAGTGGCGGCATTGTTACTGCTGTCCGAGACGGTGTAAGTGAGAGTGTACTCGCCAAGCTTGGTCGTGTCGACACTGCCGGTCGTGGTGACAGTCAAGGTGCCATCGAAACTATCAGTCGCGGTGGCTCCGGCATCGGTGTAGGTCGTGCC